>NZ_JAUBSB010000021.1:0-102127 GCF_036702135.1 Microcoleus sp. LAD1_D3
ACTCTGGCTCTGTTTAATAGTCCTAAGTCGGTCGGATAACTAATGTCGGCTGGGGCGCAGGTTGCATCTACGATCAATTGGCCGCGATTGGATAACTCATTTTTGGCGTCCGAATCCTTTTTTTTTTCGGGTTTGACTGGCGTGAGTTCTCGCATTTTTTTGACCATGCGTTCGTTCACTTGATTAATTAGATTGGGACTAATACGCCCGTCGAAAGTGTACTAAGAGTGATGGGTCAAATGCGAGTTCGTTGCTGTAGCTTGATTGACCGATGAAGTATTGCAGATAGGGGTTTTCACGGATCTGTTCTACTGTTTCACGATCGCTAATTCCTAATTTTTCTTTAATAATTAATGCCCCCAATGCCATCCTAAAGCATTTAGCAGGGGCCCCCTTTTCTGTGGGGAAGTTGGCCGCATATTCTGATTCAAATTCTGACCACGGGATTATTTGGGCCATTTTTACCCAACGGTTATCTGCTGACAACTTTCCACATGAGGGGAGTTCAAAGTCGGAGGGTGAGGGGTGAGCAAGCTCAGCTTTTCGGTACACGATCGCAGATGGTGATGCACGAGTTTTGATCTATTTTACCTGTTTTTTTTGCACCTGACTTTCGATCGCACCAGTTCTTAACCCATGCTAGGTCAAGTGCGATCGATATATTCAGCAAGCCCCATGTAGCAGTTTTGCTGAGTTTTCCGAATTGTCTAGCGTCTTCATTGGTGAAGCCACGGTCAAAGGCGATCGCTTTTAATTGGTCAATGCGACGGTAACTAACAGTTGGTTTAGCCATGACTGACAAGCCTCAACCTGTCGGCCGTAGTCGGCTCTCCCTCAAAACAGGGATAGTGGAAATCATCAGAGCTGGTGCTATGTGTCCAGTTGATGTAATAGACCCAACCATCTTCCGGGCGATGACAGATACCCACAACCTCGCCAAATTCGATAAAGTCCTCGCCAAATTCACCAGTCCAATCAACGGCTATTGAGTCGCCAATATTAAACTCTGGCAAAGTTTGCCCATTAAGAGTTAAAGCAACCGACTGAGAAGGCGGCACAAAAAACAGCAAAGCGGCCGATGCGATTTTCTGCAATAACTCGCGACGGCCAAATGTAAAGTGTTGCGATCGTCCGTTAGGACAATCGGCTGAAAGTGGCATAATTTATAGGCTCCCAACGTTGTGATGTAACGGTTTGGGGAAGTCGTGGTTTGGCTAGCATTGCAAGTGCTCGTCAACCGCGCATCAATCTTCCTTAGTTACTCACGATTGCAGACTTACAGTTCCTTCTCAACACAGGGACTGTAAAGTTTTGTTTCGCAAAAGTTGCCCGTAGAATCAACATACTAATAGTATCAAAGCGGGCGTAAATGCTCCAATATTTTGTTATCTAAATAGTGGGAATTAATAATACTTTCCGACGTATCACACTAGCGAGCAATTACCGCAGATGGGATACCTTGCGCCAATTGTTCGCTAATAAAAGTATCGCGACAAGAATATGGGGTAGTAGGCTTGTAACCAGGTTCCCGCGTCTTGTCAGTGATAGGTACAACTATCTTGTGCCAAGCTCTTTGAGAAAAATTGCTGTAGTTGATTGCCTCCCCAGTTGGAGAAGAAAAAACCAATTCTTTAGAGCCAAACTGTTTTGGTTTAATTGACACTAAAAGCTCTTTCAATTCGTTATTGCAAGGGAATTTTCGGTGTTTGTTATTTTTACTGCCCTTACTCTCAACAGCCTTGCCCTCAATGAACTGAATACTGCTGTTGAACAAAACGTAAGAACAGTCTGGCGAGACATTCCCCCAAGTCAAGCCAATAGCTTCGCTAGGACGGCAACCCGTTAAAAACCAAAATTTTAGTAATGGGTAGTATGTGTTGTAACAGTGTCCGGGCTTATTTTTGTGAGACTCAAAAGCTTGTAGCACCAGCAACTTTTCTTCAGTGACAAAAGCATTAGGGGTGGGGTCATTCTGCCAGTTGTACTTAGGTAAATCATTGGCCATATCTTTGTAGGGACTAACAGGCAAAATAATTAACCCGTGCTTGATACCCCAATTAACAGCAGCATTTAAGTGGGTGAGAATGCGCTTAGTCATGTCCCCCGTTGTTGTCCCTAAAAGGACTTCGCGAACTTCTAGCGCTTGCAGAATATCCGAAGGACACTTAGTTATGTGTCGCCCCAACGTAGTTTGCAAGTAGTGCAAAGACTTTGGCTTGAGCGTACCCTCCTTGTAGTTTAGATATTTGTCCCACAACTCTTGCAGCGTCAGACCTGTTGTCCCAAATTTAGCCTGTACCAGATTGCTGTGTTTGTGGGGTTGGACAGGCTTGTATTTGCTTAAATCATTTGGGTCAAATATCCCTGTAAGGATGTCAAGCTCAATCTGCTTAGCCTTGCATTCTGCAATCGCCCGGTTTTCCAAAGTATCCGCCAGACCTACATACAGAAACGTATTTTTACCGGAATAAAGCTCGCGGGGCAAGTGAAGACGTAGCATACCTCGGCTTGCCATCACTCCTACAGTCACCTTTCTCCGACGCTGAGATTGGTTTGTTTGCACGATTGCGCCCTCAACTCTACAGGGCTACAATATCAAATTGTTGTGCATTTGTTGTGCATTTGTTGTGCATCTTGGTTTGGTTTTGCGTGACTAAAGGTTGAAAGACTTATGCACAAAGGAATTCAAGAATTTGACGCTACTGCCTTCTAAGCAGCGAGCCGCAGGTTCAAGTCCTGCCGTACCCGTTACACGAAGCTCGTATTATCAAAGGTTTGGGCCGTTTTCTGCCGTAAAGGAGACAGTGGCCCAAACCTTATTGATTTCGGATTTGTTTCGGATTCCGATATCGGAAACATTGCTTGTCTTGAACACGCGACCTCCAGCAGCCCAATTTCCGGTTGATACGGGGCTTATCTTCCCGCTTCCCGATCGACACTGCTACCCTTCTGAGTATATGCTTGCCACAGACGATGTGGTATCATAAAAAGTCTCTTGTGTCAATAGCCTAGCTCCTGCGATGTTCAAACAGCACCAGCAGCAGGTTGTGGGCCGAGTAGCCCTCAGGGGTTATCCTTAGTAATCAGGCTAGTTTCCGATAGGTTTGGATATGTTCCCAACAACTCTATTTCATATTCCCCAAAATTTAATGCTATTACTCGACCGCAGCGCGATCGACCGATTAAAGCCCCTATTGGCGCAAGCAACCGGAATGCCTATAGTTGCATCGGAAAATACGGCAACAATTGCGCTCGTATTGGTTGCTATGGGAATTCTGGGTTGGGGATTTTATCGCGCCAGACCTTTTGGCAAACTGGGAATTTTGGCTTGGTTGCAGTCTGTTGCGCTGATGAGTCCCTGGCTGCTGTTCTTTGGTTTGTTCGCCGCCGGAATTTACCTCAATCTAGTTGCGGTATTGTTGCTGCTAGTGGCATCCACGGGATTGTACATTTATCTGGGCCGGCAATTGCGTAAGGCTGCATCCGATACAGTGCTGCCGCGGCCGGATGCTGCTGAGGTAAAGTCCCAAAGCGATGCTTTCTCGGCCCCTGAGTCGCAGCGAACACCAGGCCCAGAAACCATTAAAATCGTCACTTCGTCGCCTGCTAATAATGAATTACAAATTATTCCCGTTCCAGTTGAAGACCTCAATTCAATTAAAGGCATCTTTGGAATTGATACTTTCTTTGCCACAGAAACCATTCCTTATCAAGATGGGGTAATTCTCAAAGGCAATCTCCGGGGAGACCCAGAACAAGTACACTCACGTTTGACGGCAAGTTTGCAAGAAAGATTAAACGATCGCTACCGCCTATTTTTAGTAGAAAATCAGGACGACAAGCCAGTAGTTATTATCTTGCCCAGCACCAACGACCCGCAGCCAACTACCGTATCTCAAAAAATCCTCGCAGTCGTGCTGTTGCTGGCAACAATTGCTACCAGCTTAGAGACAGGCGGTTTGCTGCTGGGTTTCGATTTCTTTAACTCGCCGACTAGATATCTAGAAGTTCTGCCAATAGCAGCCGGAATTTGGGCGGTTTTAGGCTCTGGGGAAATTGCTCGCCGAGTGCTGGCAAATCGGTACAAGGTTGGCTTGAGTTGGCCGTTTTTTATACCAACTTTGCAGATAGGTTGTTTTGGAGCGATCGACCGTTTTGAGTCGCTACTGCCCAACCGTAAAGTTTTGTTTGACATCGCTTTTGCCGGGTCAGCGGCTGGGGGAATAGTTTCTCTGCTAATGCTGGTAACGGGTTTGCTGCTGTCTCACCCCGGCAGTTTGTTTCAAATTCCCGCAGAATTTTTCAAGGGCTCGGTTTTGGTGGGAACTTTGGCAAAAGTGGTTTTGGGTTCGGCGTTGCAGCAGCAGATTGTTGACGTTCACCCGCTGGTAGTTATCGGTTGGTTGGGCTTGGTAATAACGGCGATTAATTTGATGCCGGCGGGACAGTTGGACGGGGGTAGAATCGTGCAAGCCATCTACGGTCGGAAAATAGCCAGTCGCACTACTTTGGCGACTTTTGTTGTGCTGGCTATCGTTTCTTTAGTTAATCCTTTGGCTCTGTATTGGGCGATCGTGATTCTGATTTTACAGCGGAATCTGGAGCGGCCGAGCCTCAACGAGTTGACTGAGCCTGACGACGCTCGCGCGGCTTTGGGTTTGCTAGCTTTGTTCTTGATGATTGCTGCGCTGTTGCCGTTGACTCCGGCTTTGGCTGGCCGTCTGGGCATCGGGAACTAGCAGTAGTCGGGCATCTTTGGTAATAGGCTCTTGGGTTGCGGTAAATTAGTGGAATCTAGGAATTGAGCGATCGAACTGGGGAACTGAAGGGCGATCTGGTTCCTAACTACTAATTTCCAATTAAGACCCGCGCCCAGGGCAATTTATCTACTACCAAAAGTTGATTTTTTTATATCCCAAAATTTGTTTAAACTTGATCGATTAAGTTTAAATAACTTATCTGAGCCTATAGGATAAAGTCATGGCTAATCAACTTCCTCCTGTATTGGTAACTTTTGATGCAGATGTTTTAATGGCTGGCAGAACCCAAGTGTGGCAAGAATATGCCAAGGTGGGAACTTGCTATATCCCGGAAGTAGTGTACGACGAAATAGATCGTCTGACAGGGCAAGCGGTGGAAAAAGAGCAAGAGCAAGTAGCTAGAGAGTTTATGCGATTTTTTGCCGACAGTGGCTGGATTGCAACTGACGCTCAGGAAACACACCGAGCTCTCGAACCTTCGATCAAAAATCAAAGCAAGCCAGCAATGCTGGTGGTGGCGACGGCTCAGTGCGTTTACGGTTTGGCGACCGAACACCCGGACGCATTGGTAATTTTTGTGTCCAACAGCCAGCCTCTGCTGAAGCGGCTGGCTTCTGTAGGCGCTACGAATCTCTGCGGGATTACCGGGGCGATGCTGTTAAATTGGGCGAGGAAAGGGGAACGCCCGCCGGCGGCGACTCAGCAATTGCAAAGTTTGATGCGTACCCTCGCCGAACGTAAATCGACTCAGCGCCCTAACAGCAGAATTCAGGATGCTGCTGTTGGCCCAACGGGGGCTTCTGCTAGCAAGTTAACGGGAACCCGCGGCGCTTCTGAGCTAAAATCGCCCAGCAGTTTTACTAAAACTAATAAAACGGGTTTGACTGAGAAGCGCAGTGCGAGTTCGCGCCCCAAAACGCCGCGGCGCAGTCGCGAGGAGTCGAGAGATTACGAGCCGGCTGTATATCGCATGAAACATATTACACCTCCGAAAAAAAGGAACAGCGGTTTTCTGTCTACTGTGTTCAATTTTTTGGGAGCGTTATTTTTCTTGACGGTAGCGGTAGGTATTTTGTGGCGAGTGTTCGATGTTAGGGGTTTTAGAAAGACTTTTGTGCCGGCTCTACCACAGCCTGTGCAACAATTTGTTAAGTCGATCGACCGTAAATAATCTGGTTTTCTGAAAATTTTACCTTCAGATCCGGCTGACTTGTGCGTTCGGAAACTGGGATGGCACGCTTGGTTAACAAATCGGTTCGCTCCCCTAAATATAGCGGTTAGGTGCTTGTAGCGCACCCTACGGTTAAAATTCCTGATCTTAGTCCTCTTGGAATTTTTAACCGCTAGAACCCGAACAGAATATGAACGCTTGACTTTAGCGCTCCAAAAATTCATAGCCATGCTGAACTCGAACGAAATACTTAGTGGATTAGCACTGGCTTTTGCGGGTTTTGCTTATGCTTTAGTCTTTTTTGTTCTTCTTCCCTTCAGACAGTACGATTATGCAGCACCAATTGGGGCTATAGCAATGGCGATCGCCCTTACTATAGCAATGAATTGGCTACTATCTGCATCGTTGCTAACTGGGTGGAGTTGGGTGGCTGCATTATTTGGTTTTCAGGTAGTCCTGATGTTTTTTGGTAGCGTGTTTTTGGAAGATGGGCTGTACCTGCCAAATTTGTTGTTTTTGGGAACTATGATCGTAGGATATGTGAGCGTTTATACCAGTTTTTCACAACAAAAAACACTGGTAATTGTGGGTTTATGTACAGTATTTTTTCTAGCTTTAATGTACTTATCTTTGATTGGTGGTTATGTGATCAAAGGCAAAAATCCGTTTCAGGGTTCTTCTACCCAGATGCTGCCGCTGTTGAATCAAAGGGTAGAAATTATCACCGACAATCCCAAACAATTGTATTTGAATGGTAAAACGGGCGAACTCACGCATATTTACCGTTATGAGGTGACAGTGAAACTAGATTCTGGAGGAGACAAGAGATTGATGTGGCCCTATGTCGATGTTTGGTGGCAGGATATTAAGGCTGCTAGCAAACAGAAATCGCAGTAATTTATATCGTTTCCGGTTGCACCTACGGTGCAGTTAGAGAGTCGATGGTAGGGTGTCCCCCACCATCTCTCCTACAAAACCGTGCTTGCGACTTTCACCGCACACGGCTCCTGGGTGATGTAATCCTGGTTATGGATACAGTACGATCGCATCAAGAGATGATTTCTACCGCTTGAGAGTTTTCCTTTTACCCCTACATCCCACCATCAGATTTTTCCGTGGCATTAGGCTTTTAAAGGGTTACTTAGTCTCTATCTTTTACACCACCCGGCGCTGTCAGCATATCTCTGCTATTACAGCGCCCGCATTGGCTTCTGCAACCATCCCTCACATTCACAGCTTACGGCTAGCAACCTACTTATGTTATTAAGGGCTATGAATGCTTTACTTCGTTCCGATTACACATTGGTTGAACATGACAGCGTAATGTTTTCCACCGGGTTTTTTGGGCAGTGCATATAAGTCAATCCGATAATTGCTTATGCCCTATCCTTGCCTTTTGGCTTGGTCTATCAGCCGTTTGACCATCTATCATAACGGTGGTTCAGACACATTTTTGCTTTCGCTACGCATAAGTTCTTGCTCGACAGCTACCCCTTTCGGCTAAGAGTCTTTCTGCCTTTTATCCCCGCTTTATCCTGTTGGTTGCTACCCAACAAAATAGGGGATATGCTTTTACCGCTGCACCTGCGGACTGGGACTTGACTTAATGCCTCACCCAGAAGTGTAATCAGTTATCACTAACTTCTAGGAGTTAGGCTAACCGTCCCTGGATAGGAGAACCTACCCATTTAGGTTAAACGAATCGCACACCGGAATTGATATCATTCACTATTTAAAGCTGGTGCTGTTCCCTCTACAGGTCGAATAATTGGGGGTTTATTGGTAGATGTTGCCTGAAAAAGTGCCTTGAGTGCCAAGTCTAGAGTTTCTGCCATGACTATGCGGTTTTCGTAGACCGCAATAACTCTGATTAAAGTTGGCAAACTATTGCGTTCGGCTTCTAAGTAAAGAGGTTCAACATACAGTAAAGATTGTTCAATGGGAATTACTAATAAGTTTCCTTGAATGGCTTTTGAACCCTGGCGATTCCAGAGAGATATTTGTTCGGAAATAACTGGATCTTGGTTAATTAAAGCTTCTATTTGTTCCGGGCCGTAAACTAATCGCTGTTTGGGAAACAGATACAACAGCAATTTTCCGTAATTGCCACCATCCGATCGCCCTGCAATCCAAGCAATTAAATTGTTGCGACTTACTGGTGTAAATGGCAGCAGCAAAATAAATTCTTCTGCTGTTTCCGTTGGCAGTTTCGTAATCAAATAATACGGGTCTACGGGCTGCTGTTCGCTGCCATAAATTTCACGGGGAACTCGCCACAAATCCTCCCGATTGTAAAATACTTGCGGGTCTTCCATATGATAAGCTAGCAAGCGTTCGGATTGAATGCTCAACAAATCTACTGGATATCTGATATGTGTGCGGAGAGCCGGAGGCATTTTGTCAAGGGGTTTGAAGAGTCCGGGAAAGATAGCAATCCAACTATTAATAATCGGATCGGAGGGATTGGCAACGTAGAAGTCAACAGACCCGTTGTAGGCATCAATCACTACTTTAACCGAGTTGCGGATGTAGTTAAAGTCATGATTTCCAGGGTCAGAATACGGATAGCGAGGACTTGCTGTATAGGCATCAATAATCCAGTAAAGATAGTTGGGAGATTTATCAGTTGCTGAGGGTGAAGGTTTAATCTCGTTGCCAGTTTCATCTTTTTCTTTTTCTATATCATCTTTGCTAAGATTGGCGTTTGCTACTACTAAATATGGGTCAGAATCGTAGCGCAAAAAAGGAGCGATCGCCCGGACTCTTTTATTAATATTTCGGCGGTACAGCAATTTAGTTTCTGGCGTGAAATTGCGCGTCAACGCCATTTGCCAATTTTTGAGATAATTAGCAAACAGCCAGCGCCGCCACATAGAGCCGATCGCAATTCCGCCCCTACCGCTGTAAGTATTGTAAACATTTTCTTCGCCGCTGGGATAATCGAATTCTTTGACTTTTGTGGGTGTCATGGCGTCGGTATCGGTGATTTCGCCGTAGTAAATTCGCGGGTAGCCGATCGGAATACTAGCCCGAATTTGATCGCTAGTGACTTCCAAAGCAGTCTCTCCTTTCTGGGCTGCAACTCCAATATCTTTGACAAAATAATCGGGTAAACCGCCGACACCCACTGTGTTTACGGGAGAAATAGTAAAGCCGTAACCGTGAGTGTAAACTAGGTGTTCGTTCACCCAAGTTTGAGCATCGGGGGCAACTGCTGTGTAATCTAATTCCCGCGCTGCCAGAAACACTTGTTGGCTGTCCGAATCTCCCTTTTGCGCTTTTTCATTTTTGATTGTGTAGCGATCGATATCGGCATCAGGAAATGTATAATAGGGTCTGATTTGCTGTAACTGTCGGTTTGTTTGCAGCAGCGGTCGCTTGTCCCACAGGCGGATGTTGCTAATAGTAAGTTGATTTTTTTCTAAGTCGGCATAAGTAAGTTTTCCGGCGGGATCGAAGGTTTTTATTTCGATTTGGTTGAGGTCAAAGGCTTCTTTAGTAAAGGCAATACTGCGCTGAATGTACGGCTGTTCTCGTGCTAGTTCGTTGGGTTGAACTATGAGTTGCTGCACAATTTGTGGCAGCAGCCAACCTCCCACCAAAGTTAAAGTTACCCATGCTAAAAGAATTTTTTTTATGAGTTCATTCTTAATTTTGAATTGGTAAACCTGGCACAGCATCAAAAGTGCGATCGCCCCCGCCAAAATACTCAAAAATCCATAGACGGGTAGCCGCACCGTCACGTCAGCATAATTTGCCCCGTAAGTAACGTCTCCTCGCGAATACAGCAATGCGTAGCGCCCCAACCAGTAGCGGAATGCAATGGCTAGCATTAAAGCTGCACCCAACCCGTACAAGTGACGCTGCTGCGATCGAGAAAACCCCAAAAACCTCCCTTGACTCAGGCTATTTCCTGACAGCAAATATGTTAAAGCACAAGATACTAAACCGTACAAAAATACAACTGTCAGCCCGAATCCTAGCAAATCTAAGATTGGCAAAATAAAGACATAAAAGCTAATATTTTGATTAAAAAGAGGCTCAGTTGTGTTAAAATTAGTAGGGTGGAAATATTGCAAAACTTTTGTCCAGCGACTGGCGGCAATCAGCCCGATCGCCAAACTGAGAAAAAGGGCGATCGCCCGCAGCCAAAAATCAGGCTTAATTACCACAGCTAAGATTGCGCCCAGCAGCAAGCCCAACTGCCACCAGTGAGAAAATAGCTGCACTGCTATTTGCTGGATTGACTCAATTCCCAACTGCACGGGCGGTGCAGGCAAATTGCCAGCTATACCGAAATAGGTGAGGCTGTTTGCAGCTAACAGCCCGCAGTGAATTACTGTCAAAGTTGCGATCGAACTCAATCCGAATACCGCCAACAGCAGCCAGGAAAAGGTAATTTGGGATTTAGCAACAGGTAATTCGTAATTCTTCCCGGTTTTGTTCGCCCTCAGTGAAGCGAATAGCGCCCCCGCAACCGGCGATTTCATTTCCTCTGCGGGATGTTGCAGGCGGCGGGCTAAAGCCAAATTTCCGAGCAAAAAGACAGAAGAAACAGCAATTGCGATCGCCCCCAGCAACCCTTGAGTTTTCAGCTTTAACAGAAAAACCTGAAGATATCCAACTTCCTGAAACCACAGAATTTCTGCCGCAATGCGGGAGGCCAACTCCAAAACCAGCCATAGCCCCGCAATCAGTAGGATTATTTGATAAATTCGCCTATTAGTCATTAGTTATTAGTCATTAGTTATTAGTCAGTAGTTATTGGTTGAATGATAACTGATATCAAGTCCGAGCAATTGCCCATCCCGAACGATGCTTTTGCCGCAAGGGTTGGAGGCCTTTTTATTAAGGGTAATTGACCGGACATAATATGACTCCTGCTTTCCTGTCAACTGGCAACTGACTAATGACTAATGACCAATGACTAATAACCAACTAGCTGTACTGCTGATTGACATCCACATCCAAATTAAACAGTGTTTGCAAAGTTTGCATCGCTTGCCGCCGCGCCTCAATATCCTGCTGAGCGCGCAACTGTACCATCGGATCGTGCAAAATCTTATTCACAATCCCCCTTGTTAAAGATTCAATCACATCTTGATGTTTCTCCGAAAATTCCGAACCAAGACGCGATAAAGCTTTTTCTAATTCTTGTTCCCGAATCAATTCTATCTTATCCCGCAAACAGCTAATAGTAGGAACAGTTTCCAGACTGCGCCACCAGAGATCAAAAGCCTCTACTTCCTGTTCCAGCAAGCCTTGAGCTTCCATTGCCATTTTGCGGCGGCTTTCGTGATTTTGAGCTACTACTGCTTTCAAGTCGTCCACATTAAACGATCGCACATTAGCGAGTTCGTTCGCATCTGAGTCAATGTTGCGTGGCACAGAAATATCCACCAACATTAAAGGGCGATTTGGGTCTAAAACAGATTCCAATTTAGCTTTATTTAACAGTGGCTCGGTAGCTGCCGTACTGGTAAAAACCAAGTCAGAACTGGCAATTACCTGCATCATTTCCGAGAGCTGATACAGGTGCAATTCAGCATCTTTAAACTGGCCTGCTAACTCCAGGGCGCCACGCACAGAACGGTTGACGATCGAAATATGGCTAGCTCCTTTTGAGAGCAAATGCTGCACCAAAAGCCGCGACATTTTGCCAGCACCGATAATCGCAATTTTACTGTTTGCTAAATGCTGACCCTTCATTTGAGCCAATTCTGCCGCCGCCGAACTGATAGAAACCGCACCAGTACCGATGCTAGTTTCTGTGCGAACTCGCTTCCCTGCTGTGAGAGCTTGCTTGAACAAGCGCTCTAAAATTCTGCCGACACCTTTGTACTGCTGGGCGAGTTTGTGAGTTTGTTTCACCTGAGCCAAAATTTGTCCTTCTCCGAGCACCAAACTGTCGAGACCAGAAGCCACTCGCATCAAGTGCATTACCGCATCTTCGTGCAGCAAAATAAACAGGTGAGGGCGCAAAGACTGCAAAGGAACTTTACTGCATTCGGAAAGGAACTGAATAACCTCTCGCACACCAGGCTCCGACTCGCTGGTAACAATATAAATCTCTAAGCGGTTGCATGTGCTGAGGATGGCAACTTCTTGAATGTGGGGGTAGCCGCGCAATTGGGCGATCGCCGCTTCAACTTTCTGTTCTGGAATGCTCAGTTTTTCGCGAACTTCAACCGGCGCTGTTTTGTGGCTGAGACCTACGACTGCAATATTCATATCTGTGATTTGTCACTATTTCTTTCTTAGTTGTTAACAGTCACCTGTTATTAGTTATTAGTTTATCGCTAATTGCTAATCACCGGTGACTGTTAACCGTTAACTGTTAATTGTTAACATTTAACTGTTAACCCCTAACTAATCACTAATTCAATTGCAAAGATTTCGGCTGGTCAAACATATGGATTGTATCCACAAACCGAGCAGTTTTCGACTGAGAAGAAATTACCAAGCTTTCAGTGCGAGCGCCGCCGCCAAAGAAGCGAACTCCATCCATCAGCGTTCCGGGAGTAATCCCGCAAGCTGCAAACAGAACTGTTTCTCCAGATGCCAACTCTTCAGCATTGTAAATCTTGTCTGGGTCTGTGATGCCCATCTCGTTCAGGCGGGCGATATTGCTCTCTTTGCTTTCACCGATCAAACCAGTTTTTACAACAGCCGGATCGTAAATTAACTGCCCTTGGAAGTGACCGCCTAAGCAGCGCATTGCTGCTGCGGAAATCACGCCTTCGGGTGCAGCGCCAATACCCATAAGTGCGTGGATGTTGGAACCAGAAAACGCGCAAGAAATCGCTGCCGAAACGTCGCCGTCGCTGATCAGCCGAACTCTTGCACCCGCTTGCCGAATTTCATTTATTAAATCTTTGTGCCGGGGGCGATCCATGACCACCACCACCAAATCTTCAATACTGCGGCCGAGACAATCAGAGATAATTTTGAGATTTTGAGTGGGCGTTTTGCGAATATCTACATGATTCTTAGCAGCCGCAGGAGCAGCCAATTTGTTCATGTAGAAATCCGGTGCAGCAAACAAACCACCTTTTTCAGAGATTGCCAAAACTGCCATCGAACCGTTTTGACCGTAAGCTACCAGGTTAGTACCTTCGCAGGGGTCAACAGCGATGTCAATTTCGATCAATTCATCTAGGTTGCAGAAATCTTTGGCATCTTCGCGGGTACAAATACCTACTTGTTCCCCGATGTAAAGCATGGGTGCGTCATCGCGTTCGCCTTCGCCGATCACGATGCGGCCGCGCATATGAATTTTGTTCATCCGCTCCCGCATGGCTTCTACAGCCACTCTGTCGGCTTCATCTTTCTCGCCTTTGCCCATCAAGCGAGCGGAGGCGATGGCTGCCTGCTCAACTACTTCGATAATCTCTAAACCGATTACATTGTCCACGAACTAGATCCTCCCAACTGCTGATGCGTGCCTTGTGCTCTTTTGCACTCCCAGCCATCAAGTTTATCAGAGGCGGGGATCTGTGCGAGCGCAAGCAGTTGCTTAGTTTGTGTTAACTTTTACTTCTTTGATAGTTGGGCTGGAAAATCTGAGTCCAACCAGCTCAAAGATCGATCGCCCCAATACTTCACTCTTGCTTGGAGGATCGCACGCTAGCCCCGTCTGAGCGCTAAATCGCGGACTCCAGAGGTTCCGGGGGAGCGAGGGGCTGTTTCAGGCAAGTTGTCATCCGAGTGGCGTTAAAGGTTTTATGATTAGTTTGCGATCGCACGATTTCTCCGAAACCCGGTTGCTGACCGGATTTATCGTTACTAAACCCAATATTTTGGTATAAACCAGGTTTCTGAGGGTAAGTCCTAATGATGACGAATCAAATGGACAGCCGCCAATCGGGACGCACTAGACTTTATAAGCAGGAAGCAATAAAAAATGATGATGAAAGCCCAAGATATTATGACCACAGAAGTTGTTACCATTCGCGGTTCAGCAACTGTAGCTGAAGCGGTGGCGATGATGAACGATTTGTGTTTGCGTGCGTTAATTGTGGAACGCCGCCACGAACAAGATGCCTACGGCATTGTCACGGAAACGGATATTGTTTACAAAGTAACAGCCTACGGAGTAGACCCCCAGAAAGTCCGCGTCTTCGAGATTATGACCAAACCGTGCATCACGGTGAATCCAGACTTGGGCGTGGAATACGTGGCGAGGTTGTTCGCAAATACCCGAATCCGCCGAGCTCCGGTGATTAAAGACAAACTGCTGGGCATTATTTCGGTAACGGATATCTTGACAAAAAGCGATTTTGTCGAGAAGCCCAAAAGTGTTTTATTTGAGGAAGAAATCGAACAGGCGATCGCGGATGCCAGAACTATCTGTGCCGAGAAAGGCGCTACTTCTAGAGAGTGCGCGGTAGCGTGGGATATTGTAGAGGAAATGCAGGCTGAGGCTTCTCACCAGCGATCGATGAAGCTTGACAAAACGGCTTTTGACGAGTATTGCGAGGAAAATCCCGAAGCTGCTGAAGCGCGGATGTACGAGAGTTAATATCATTTCCGGTTACACCGGAATGATGTTGACTGTTGACAGTGAACTCGAATTTACTATTCCGATGCTAACGGATTTGATCTAATTTAGTTATTAGTCATTAGCCATTAGTTATTAGTTATCAACTCTTATTTATGGATTGATAACTAATAGCTAACGCTCGGAAATAGCTTTTTTTCGGCTCGCCTCACGAAAAATAAAAATCTTAAGTGTTTGGCCCAGGCATACAAAACACGTCCAGCTTATTCCCATCAAGATCCCGAAAATATCCCGCATAAAACCCCGGCAACGGGCCTCTTGGTCCTGGAGATCCTTCATCCTTAGCCCCAAGTTCGATCGCTTTGTTATAAACTAAGTTGACTTTTTCGGGACTGTCAACTTTAAGAGCTATCATTACTCCATTGCCAACAGTTGCTCTGTTACCATCATATGGTTTTGTAATAGCAAGTGCTGGTAGCTCAACAGAAACGCCCCATGCGATAAATTGGTCGAATTCTATGAATCGTCGAGCGCCAATTTCAGCAAGCAAAGCATCATAAAACTTGGCTGCACTTTCAATATCGTTCGTACCCAGTGTAACGTATCCGATCATATTTTTTGTCTTCTAACTGAGGTTAAGATTGAAAAAATGTTTTAGCAAATAACAATTGAGTTAAACTAATCCTTATAAAACCCAAGCTACAACTCAAACATTATTTTACATCATAACTCAAACTATCTCGGTTTTGTCCGCTGCAATGATTTATTGCCGATCGCTAATACATTCGGGAGTGTCTCTACTTGGACTGTTGACGATCGCACTTACGGCCTTTGCTTTCATAGCTTCGGAAGCATAGGGCTTTAACAGGGGCAAAACTTCCTGAGCATTTTTAACAGAAGGATCGAGCCACTGTTCCCAATCGCTGTCGGGGAGAATCACCGGCATTCGATCGTGCATCGGCTGCACTGTTTCGTTAGCAGCGGTAGTAATTATACTGCAAGATACAATGTTTTCTTTTTCAGGAGATTCCCAATTTTCCCACAAACCGGCAAAAGCAAAAGGTTCGCCGTCTGCCTTTTGAAAATAGTAAGGCTGTTTGTTCTTTCCCTGCTGTTGCCATTCGTAGAAACCGTCAGCGACTATCAAACATCGCCTGTGCTTGATGGCGCTGCGAAAAGAAGGTTTTTCGGCTACAGTTTCCGAGCGCGCGTTAATCATGCGACTGCCTATTTTCATGTCTTTGGCCCAACTTGGAATCAGACCCCAGCGCATAAATTGGAACTGTCGCTGCATTTTTTTTTGTTCAACTGTTACTGTGGCAACTGATTGAGTTGGGGCGATATTGTATCGCGGTTTGATGTCGGGAGCTCCCGACAGTTTGAAGAACTCGGCTATGATTTCACCTGAAGTAGTTAAAGTGTATCGTCCACACATAATTTATAATTGGTATTAACAAAAAGGTAGATGGGTATTTACCGTTGGGCGGGGCGGGTTTTCGAGATTATTCGTGTTAGGCAAAGATGGTTTGTCAAACCCGCCCCTATGACACATTGCTAAATTGGGGAACATTCGCAGACAACCATTCTGCGCGCAACTTTTCAATAGCTAATTCTTTAAATTTAGCTTCTACTTCAATCCAAGGAGCCTGATAATAGCAATTAGGCATTTCTGTAATTAAATCGCTGTGGCGCGGATCGGCAAAAAACTCTTTTCCATTCGATATGTGTACTAATTGCCATTCAGGAACAGACCAAGTTGTGCGGGCTGCTGCGAGCATTTCTGCCACACTGGGATCGTCGTAAGTTTCTAAATGTTCGTGAATGACGTGGTGGTGGGCGTCAAAAACCATTGGTACGCCGGTATCGAGACAAACTTCTAAAATTTCCGAGGAACTGTAAGCGTATTCGTCATTTTCAAAGGTTAAGCGCGATCGAATGGATTCTGGCAAGTCGCGGATGACTGATGTGAGCTGCGAAGTGCGATCGCTCTTGCCACCGTGAATGTTCATCAGTGCCTGGGGCGATCGGGGTTGTCCCAACATATCTAAAATTAAAGCATGAGTGGCGAGAATTTTAATGCTGTTTGCAACGACATCAGGCTTGTCGGAACTGAGGACGACAAATTGATCCGGGTGGAGTACCAAGCGGATCCCCAAAGACAAAGCGCGATCGCCCGTAATCCGCAATTCCTCAGTCATGGAGTGTAGCACTGCTTCCCCCAAATCTGTATCTGCAAAAGGGAACAGTGCGGAAGTCATGCGGTAGAGCTTAATTTGATTAGCTGAACAGAAGTCGATCGCTTTGTCAAGCCGCTTTAAGTTGTCTGTATAAAGCTCGCGCAATACTGTTTCTTGTTCAGTTTCCGAAAGCTGTAAAAGTCGCTTCCGCGTGACAGTGCGAAAGCGAACTGCATCGGATGTTGTAATGCAGACTAACCCCAATTCCGGCAATTTTTCCTGTTCCAATCCTTGGTTAATCTCGCTCATTTATCAATAATTCCTAACTTGAATTTTAGGTTAAATAGTTTTGTCGTAAGGACTTTAGTCCTTTTTTTTAAGCTCTGAGGTACTACTGAACCTGCCAAAATAGTCCGGCAGAGAGTGAAATCCCTGGCGGACTACGGGGACAGGTGCAAGATGTAATTAGTACAAACCTAATTTTTCTCAAACCTCTAATCAACCACGTCGCAGATAGCATATCGATGCCAATTTAATCGATATAACTATTGCTGTTTTTCGCCAGACTCAGCCTCTTCGTCTGGCCGCGCGGTAGCAACAGGATTTTCCATTGCTTCGTTATGGAACGGATAACCGGATGTTTCTTGATTTAGCGGGTCAGCGGGTTGGTCGTTAGGGGATGTAATTTGACCATTAGTGTTGGTATTGGGTTTTGTGGAAGAACCTTTATGGCTGGCGTGACCGCTACTCATCTTTTTTTCCTCATTTAGGTTTATGGAACAATTTCTAGCTTAGACTTAGGTGCTGCGGGCGATCGCCTATCTTAAGTCAGAGATGTTGCTTAACAGTTGAGGATGCTATAGCACTCCTGGCATCAATTGTGAAATCTTTACTCTTCTTTCCTCAACATTCGCGTCAATAGCGTCTTCGCTGTTCGTTCACAATAAAAGCCAGTTGCCCGTTTCCCGAAAGGATTGCTATATCTCCTGATTTTCCCCATTTCCCCTTTTCAATCAACTCCGCAAACGCCCTGATCGCAGAATGCTAATAATTAACCAAAAACCCAAAAAACTCGCCGCCCCAAACAAACCAGTGCTCAGAAAAGATAGCTGAGAACTTTGCGCGTTAGAAGAAATAATGGCCGCCCCTATAATCAGCGAACCCACAACAATACTAAAAGAAAGTCGGTTCGCAGAATCCCCCAAAGTGCGGCGTAGCGGATCGAGTTCTTTTAGTGTCAAGTTCCACTTCAAAGTTTCCGAAGTAACTCGGTCTAAAAGCACTTCCACCTGTCGCGGAGATTGCAAAGATAAGCTTTTTATATCCAGGGCTGTTCTCAACAGAGCTTGTATCGGGTCATCTCCGAATAACTGACGCCGAAACATATCGGTCATCAGCGGTTTGACCTGCTCTACAATATTAAATCGGGGATTAAAAGAGCGCGCCAGTCCTTCCAAATTAGCTAGAGTTTTTGCATACAAACCGAGATTGCTGGGCAGCCGAATTTTATTTTTGCGGGTGATTCCCAGCACCTCATAAAAAATTTCCGACAAGTTCATTTGCGACAAGCTCACATTGTAATACTTGCGGAGCATTCGAGCTAAATCGTTCTCTAGATTAACTAAACTTGTCGGCTGAGCAAATTCTGCCATTTCTAAAGTTAATTGAGCGCAGCGCTGAGCGTCTAAATCGACAATTGCCAGCAACATTTCTGTCAAATTCTGTTGAGTGCGCGGGTCTAATCTGCCGACCATGCCGCAGTCTAGCAAAGCTATCCGGCCGTCTGTTAGATAAAATAAATTGCCGGGATGCGGGTCTGCGTGAAAGAATCCGTCGATGTACAACTGCTGGAAGAAAACGCGGCAAAGCAGCGTTGTAATTTCTTCGCGTTCGGCGTTTATATCTCCTTTTTGGCGAATTCCTTGCAAATCGCCTAACAAAATTGGGACTCCGTTCAGCCACTCCATGACTAAGAGTTTTTTTGTAGTCAACTCCCAGTTAATTTCTGGTAGGACAACTTGTGTGGGGTCAAACCAGCGACTTTTAGATAAATTGCGGCGCAGTTCGTCTGTGTAGCTGGCTTCTTGAATGAAGTCTAGTTCTGCACGCAGGGCGATCGCAAATTCTTCTGCGAGGGCGACAATATCGTATTGTTGACCGAAGTCTGTGAGCATGACAAGTTCTGCCAAACCTCGCAGTACGGCGATGTCTTGTTCGATGACAATCTCAATACCGGGGCGCTGAACTTTGAGGGCGACTTCGCGGCCGTCTTTTAAAGTAGCTTTGTGGGTTTGGGCGATCGAACCTGCGGCGACGGCTTGAGTGTTAAATTTGGCGAAGGTATCTTCGAGAGATTGTGTGAGTTCCTTGCGGACGATAAATTCTACTTGCGACCAGGGTACGGGCGGCACTTCCGCTTGTAGCGTGGAGAGGGTTTCGATGTAGACGGCCGGCAAAAGGTCGGGACGGGTACTCAACAATTGTCCCAATTTGACAAAAACTGGGCCTAATTCGACGAGGATGTTGCGGAGAACTGCTGGAGTTGGGAGACTGGGTGCGTCGGTTTTGCGGCCGGTTAGGAGGCTTTTCATGTAGTCCCAACCGTTGCGGAAGACGACCTCTAGAATTTCTCCTTTGCGAGAATTGTTTTGAACTAGGCTAAACAAGGGGCCTCCGGGTCGATCGGGTTTAAGGGCAATATAACTACTAGGATAGCGCTGTTAACCAAGCTGACGAGTGTCTTGGGGAATAACTTGGGCGAAAGGGTGGAAAGGGGCGTGACAGCTTTTGCGTGTGGGGGCGATCGGTTTTTGGCCGTGGCATTGCTCCTCATAGTAATATACAGTTAAAGCAGACATGATATTTTTATAATTAAATTTATTGACTTGAAAAGATGTGTCAAAAACTTGAATGAGTAAGTTATTACAAACCCGATTCTCCGTGTGTTTCATACCGTATAAGAGACATGATTGCCATCCAATTTCCTACCAACTCGATCGAATTATCCATCAACTTAAGTGACGAGCAATTTTTTCAGCTTTGTCAGCACAACCGCGATTATCAATTTGAACGTACAGCATCAGGGGAATTAATTATTATGCCACCGACAGGCAGTGAAACTAACAAGCGTAATGCCGATTTAACATCTCAACTCCGAGTCTGGAACCGTGAAACTAAACTGGGAGTTGTTTTCGACTCTTCTGGAGGCTTTAGGCTGCCCAATGGTGCCGATCGCTCTCCTGATGCCTCTTGGGTCAAAAAAGAACGCTGGGATGCTTTAACACCAGAACAAAAAGACAGTTTTGCTCCTTTGTGTCCTGATTTTGTTGTTGAGTTACGTTCTCGGACTGATTCCCTGAAAAAACTTCAAGAGAAAATGCAAGAATATATAGATAACGCTGCTAAATTGGGTTGGTTAATTGACAGGCAAAATCGGTTGGTAGAAATTTATCGCCCCGGTCAAGATGTTGAAATTATCGAAAATCCTGCCACTCTATCAGGGGAAGATGTACTGCCTGGTTTTGTGTTGAATTTAGAAGAAATTATGTAAATAAAGTAAATAGTAAGGCCCAACACAGATTCAAAAACGAATGCCTGGATAAACAGTGATGAATAGTTGGTGTATCCGCCTTCAGAATCCGTGTCGTGCGGCCTCATCTCAGCCTCACAGCAAATCTTTCAATTTCTCATCTTCTCCCAATACCTTGATTACCTGTTTAATCTCCTGCGTCCTGTCCTTTTTCACAATCAAGGTCACATTGCCATCTCTGACAACTACGACATCTTCTAAACCAATGGTGACGATGACTTCATTCTCATCTGCTGCATAAAAAATGCCGCCTTTGGTATCAATTCCGACGTGTTTTGCTAACTCGACATTCGGCTTATCTCCTTGCAGCAAACGACCGATCGCATTCCAATCACCCAAATCGTCCCAGCTAAAGCCTACGGGCAGAACACAGGCTTTTTGCGTCTTCTCCATCAGCGCGTAATCGATGCTAATTTTGGGTAATTCCGAGTACGCCTGCGCGCCTTTTGTTTCCAAAGCTGCCATCATTTCCGGTACATGATTTCGCAATTCTGTCAAGACTGTTCCGACTCGAAATACAAAAATTCCGCCGTTCCAACTAAACTTGCCGCTGGCTACAAATTCCTCAGCGGTGGCGCGATCGGGCTTTTCCGTAAACCTGGCAACCCGATAGGCCGGAAAACCTCCAAAACTGCCAATTTCCTCGCCTTGTTCGATGTAGCCGTAACCAGTGGAAGCATAACTCGGCTTGACTCCCAAAGTGGCGATCGCATCCTGATTTTTCGCCAACTCGGCCGCCGCCTCCAAAGTCTTGACAAACTCCTCCGGTTCCCCAATCCAGTGATCCGCCGGGAAAAAACCCACTACCGCATCCTCACCGTAACGCTTGGCAGTTTCTATAGCAGTCCAGGCCACGGCTGGCGCAGTATCTCGGCCCTCCGGTTCCGCCAGCAAATTCTCAGGGGGTAAAAGCGGCAACTGTTCCCGGACTCCCGCAGCCAACATTTCCGACGTTACCACCCACAAATCGTCCCAGCCGTTACCTAATGTTAATAGTCTTTCTGCTGTAGCTTGCAGCAAACTATTGCCGCTACCGTCGAGACTCAAAAACTGCTTGGGGCGCTGCTTGCGGCTGAGGGGCCAGAAGCGTTCGCCTTTACCGCCGGCGAGTATTACGGGAATTAAGGTTTTGGTCATGGTTTGAAGTTTAAGGGTTCAGATCTATTTTGCTCAACAGCTTATAATTATGGAGATAATTGTTGCTGTCTGCGGGTTTTGGGGGCGAGGTATATTTTTGGGAAAATTGCGTCTGTTGCTGGGTGTAAAAATCGAGGGGTGAATTTTTTGGGCTGTAATCCAATTTCTGTAAGGGTTTGATGCCAATTCTTGGGGAAAACGGCAGACGCAATTGCTGAAACCTTTATATGATAAGGGTTTGAGGGGTAAAGTTTAAATAGGGTATTGACAGGTCGGAGGCTGAAATGATATTTTTGCTAATACAGACGCAAATGAACGTTGAAAACCAAATACACCAAGGCTTCTGGAACGGGCGGCCGGAAAACACCTAAAACCCTATCAGGGATTGAAACCTGATCGTCGGTCGATACCCGACAGTAAATAATCGCCGCCGGAAAACACCTAAAACCCTATCAGGGATTGAAACTACTTTTTTACCAACTGCTGCGAGCATTGCTGTAAAGCCGGAAAACACCTAAAACCCTATCAGGGATTGAAACAAACCCTATGGGGTTGCACACAGACACACTCTTAGCCGGAAAACACCTAAAACCCTATCAGGGATTGAAACTGAACTACATAGTAGCTAATCTAGATTCGGTCTAGGCCGGAAAACACCTAAAACCCTATCAGGGATTGAAACCTGGGGCGATCGGACACCACCTCGGCGCATCGCCGGAAAACACCTAAAACCCTATCAGGGATTGAAACAGACCGCCAATCCCCAGGACGACAGGGATTAGGTTGCCGGAAAACACCTAAAACCCTATCAGGGATTGAAACTATTGAGATTTAGTGCTACTGAGATAGCGATCGCGCCCCCGCCGGAAAACACCTAAAACCCTATCAGGGATTGAAACGCCATAAGTAAGTATTTAGAATATACTGTATTTAGGCCGGAAAACACCTAAAACCCTATCAGGGATTGAAACTTGTTTCTAATGGTAGCTAATTTACTACTAGCAAGCCGGAAAACACCTAAAACCCTATCAGGGATTGAAACATGGGCTTAGATTATAAGTCGCCAGATCACGGACGCCGGAAAACACCTAAAACCCTATCAGGGATTGAAACTAAAGCACTCATTGTAGAACCATTAAGATTCACAAAGGCCGGAAAACACCTAAAACCCTATCAGGGATTGAAACGTTGCCCTCACGGGCACAGACGACGACATATTGAGCCGGAAAACACCTAAAACCCTATCAGGGATTGAAACATTAGAAAATTGGTTAGAAACTCCGTCCTAGAAGGGCCGGAAAACACCTAAAACCCTATCAGGGATTGAAACACAATCCAGATTGTCGATGTCCGATGGTTCACAGCCCGCCGGAAAACACCTAAAACCCTATCAGGGATTGAAACATCTACAAAAGCCAATATCACTGTAAAATGTGACGCCGCCGGAAAACACCTAAAACCCTATCAGGGATTGAAACGTTAGCCTCGTTGTTCGTCCCCTTGCCAGCAACTTGCCGGAAAACACCTAAAACCCTATCAGGGATTGAAACTCGCTGGCGGTGAACTCACCGGACAGCATTATGCCGGAAAACACCTAAAACCCTATCAGGGATTGAAACACTGGGAAGCTAAAGCAAGCTGCAACGAGGCGATGCCGGAAAACACCTAAAACCCTATCAGGGATTGAAACAAACAATTGCTGATCGCCCAGCGCACCCACAAAATTTGCCGGAAAACACCTAAAACCCTATCAGGGATTGAAACGGGGCGATTTATTTCTTGGTGAAACCATCTATGGCCGGAAAACACCTAAAACCCTATCAGGGATTGAAACCTAGCTTCACCATGTTAATACTGAGACGGGTTGCGCCGGAAAACACCTAAAACCCTATCAGGGATTGAAACATTCTTTAAAATGACATTCTAAATTCTTTAAAAGCCGGAAAACACCTAAAACCCTATCAGGGATTGAAACTAATGTAGCATTATTTGTTCCTGAGCCCGTTGCCCCGCCGGAAAACACCTAAAACCCTATCAGGGATTGAAACTGTAACCCTTGCGGACAATTTCATTTTTTTGCAAGCCGGAAAACACCTAAAACCCTATCAGGGATTGAAACACGGAAGTGGACATTAAGAGCGCATATGCTCAGTCAGGCCGGAAAACACCTAAAACCCTATCAGGGATTGAAACTGGATTTTGGTGATCGCTCTTTCGGTATAGCGCCAGCACCGGAAAACACCTAAAACCCTATCAGGGATTGAAACATAGATTCGCCTCGCTATGCCACCAAAGAGGAAGCCAAGGGCCGGAAAACACCTAAAACCCTATCAGGGATTGAAACATTGAGGCTGCTAGCTCTCAGGGGTTGGTGGTGGCGATTGAGCCGGAAAACACCTAAAACCCTATCAGGGATTGAAACTAGAACCCTCTGAATAATAGCGTTCTGCTAATTTATGGCCGGAAAACACCTAAAACCCTATCAGGGATTGAAACTCACAAGGTGGCTGAACTAGATGATAGATTCCTTGCCGGAAAACACCTAAAACCCTATCAGGGATTGAAACCGTAATCCCGCCACCAGAGCCACAGCGTTCGTGGCCGGAAAACACCTAAAACCCTATCAGGGATTGAAACTATTCCCTTTCCAGTAGCCGAATTCATTGCTGTGCCGGAAAACACCTAAAACCCTATCAGGGATTGAAACAACCCATTCTAGACTGTGGGGGAAGGGGAAGGTGCTGGCGCTGTACTGCCGGAAAACACCTAAAACCCTATCAGGGATTGAAACTTTCGTTTAGATGGGTGCGAGTAATTTTTTGCGGGCTAGCCGGAAAACACCTAAAACCCTATCAGGGATTGAAACGAAATTCCCGCCGCACCTCCTGCAACTGTTACCGCCGGAAAACACCTATTTCCCCATCTAGGGCTTGAAACAGCAGCGGGATGGGAAGATTAACGATCGCGCTCAGAAACCAGGTTTTTTTTGCTAGCATACTTCCGAACCCGCACAAACGGCAAAAAACCCGCTTTCTTTGATTTTGATGCCTATTCCTCTTAATATCCTCAAAACTCAGCCACAATTAACCCAAAACCCTATCAAGGATTTTTTGTCACCCCATCGATATCCAACTTTTATCAATACTTTGCCCACTTCATTTTTATTTCTATTTATCTTGTACTGTTCCATACTTGGTGGCGCCGCTTTTTTCAGCTTTAATATTGTTCCCGATACAGCCGGAAACGATATGAATTGGTTTGATAGCTATTCGAGACCTGACTTGTTCAAGAAGTCGGGCCTCGCGAGTATTTCATTTGTGGAAGTTAGCTTATATCCTTTCCAGTTGCATCGGAATGATAAAATCGAGTCAACAGTTAACACTCAACCATTCAGTTTTTATACCCCGAGTCAACAGTCAACAGCGTTGCTCTGAGCGAAGTCGAAGGGTCAACAATAATTCCGGTGCAACCGGAATTGATATTACTTATTGCAACATTTTACTTCGATAATTCGACATTAAGTTCGTTCACGACGCGGCGTTTTAGCGGGAGGGATTTTTCACGGGGCAGCAAATCAAATACTTTCCGAAAAGCATCATCTACCTGTTCAAATGGTATTTGTCCTTTCTCGTTAAAAACTACTTTGCCCGATTGGTCGAGGATGAGAGTTTGAGGTACGAAACCTTCGTAATAATGGCTCGGTTCTGTGAGTTCCGGTGACGGTTGCGGAGGCAAAGAGTCAACTGTTATCGGCATAAAATCCGCTTCGCGGCCGTAAAATTCCTGGAGTTGAGAGACGACGATCGCGTATTGCTTGGAGTCGCTGCTGTCGTCTGTGTAAAACACTAATAATACGGGCTTATGGCGTTTGAAAGAATCTGCAAGCTTGACTTTAGGAGGAACTAGGGAACCATTGCCGGCGTAGAGGGCAAAGATTGTACCGTCAAAGCGATCGTCGGTGAGAGTTGCTAAGGCTGGTGGCGTGCCTGTTAGCAGTATCAAGCTAAGTGCGATCACGACTGTTAAAAGACTCGCTGACAAGATTCGCCGCAGCAAGCCCAGGCCAGAAGCAGGAGTAACAATTGAATTTTTGTTCTCAGGAAATATCATAGGTGTTGGCCGTTGCTGTAAGGAAAGCGAAATCAGATGCAAAAACTTTCCTAAGTTTATCAGCAAAATGTAGGCAAATGTTGGTGAGTAAGTTAAAGTAGTTTCGGCTCGACTATCATAAATTCCTGATAGTGGCCATCTACCAGGGGATTATACTGACCGAAGATCGCTATTTGCGATCGGCTTTTCACGGGCGGACTGGAACTATCCGCGCCACAATAAAATTTATTTGTGGTGGGGTGGGCTTCTAGCTTCTCAGAAGAGTGAAAAATCTTAAATCCAATTGATAACTAGAAACAGACAACTGGGAATTTACAACTAATGATAGCTTTGCTTGACGCACTCCTCGCCCAAACGCCCGCTGCTGATGTTTCCGGGTCTGCTCAAATCAATCTGGTGCAGGCCTTTGTTTTAGGAATTGTACAAGGATTAACCGAGTTTTTGCCCATCAGCAGCACCGCTCATTTAAAGGTAGTGCCGATCGCCCTAGGATGGGGCGATCCAGGGGTTGCTTATACTGCTGTTATTCAGTTGGGCAGCATTGTGGCAGTGCTTTGGTATTTCTGGAAAGACTTGACAAATATAACTGTTGGTGCAGTAGAAGCCGTGGTGAAGCGCAACTACAAATCGCAAGAGTTTCAAATGGCGGTGGGACTGGTTTTGGGAACAATACCTATAGTCTTTTTTGGGCTGCTAATCAAGGCATTGGTTCCAGATTTTGACAACTCGCCACTGAGAAGTTTGGCCAGCATCGCCATTGCTTCGATAGTCATGTCGCTGCTGTTAGCAACAGCAGAAAAAATTGGTAAGCGCAATCGCACCTATGAAAAGTTAACTGTTCAAGACGGTATTTTGATGGGATTAGCTCAAGCAATAGCCTTGATTCCGGGGTGTTCGCGATCGGGTTCCACTCTCACAGCAGGATTGTTCATGGGATTGGAAAGACCTGCCGCCGCGCGGTTTTCTTTTTTATTGGGAATTCCGGCAATTACTCTGGCTGGATTAGTGGAATTAAAGGGTGATTTGGGACAAGGAATCGGCGAGGCTGGAGTTGCAGCTTTGATAGTTGGAACGATTTCGGCGTTTGTGTTTTCTTATTTGTCGATCGCATGGCTGATGAAATTCCTGCAAACTCAAAAGACGTGGATATTTGTGTTGTATCGGCTAGCTTTTGGCGTAGCCATTTTAACGGCGATCGCAGGTGGGGCCGTGCGAAATATCTAAAATAGAAATTCGATAGCAGTAGGAGCGACTTATGTCGCTCTGAACTCGGTCTAATTAATAACTGGAACGCCAAATTACAATCTATTGGTTTGTTAAAAAAAACATAAAATCTCAAAATTAACGAATTTTTTGATAGTTAAAAATCCATTTAGACAGGGAAATTGGAGATAAAATGTGCGTGCTTTTAATGATAAAAGCGAACATTTTTTTCGGTTTTTTATTTAATGTAATTTTATCTTAGGAATCTTCTTTGATTTACATAAGCCATTTACCCGCCCTATAGTAAGTAATTAAAATCTGAAAAATTATTAAATTATCTGATGATGATAATATTTAATTATAACTCAGAATTCTTAAAAAAGAGGTTTGGGTTCTAAGTATTCTATTTTTTAGCGCTTAGTAGTGCGATCGACCTTTGGGGAGTTGTTGCAGTTTATTGAAGTCTCCTAAGATTATTAATGGCTTTTTGATAGTTATCTCTATCTCCTTGCTTCTGAAATAAGTCTGCTGCTTTCTGAAAGTCTTGAATTGCACCCTGCTTGTCTCCTAACTCAGCGCGGGAATTCCCGCGACCATTGTAGGCTAAGGCATAATTAGGATTAATTCGCAAAGCTTCGTTGTAATCGGCGATCGCACTCTGGTTGTCTCCTAAACGAGAGCGAGTAACCCCTCGGTTGTAGTAGGCTTTTGAATCGCTAGGATTTATTCGCAGAGCCTCGTTATAATCGGCGATCGCACCCTCGCTGTCTCCTGAGTCATCGCGGGCATTCCCCCGGTTGACGTAGGCTTGGAACAAGTTAGGATTAATTCGCAAAACTTCGTTGAAATCGGCGATCGCACCTTGGTTGTCTCCTGATACATAGCGGAGTATTCCCCGGTTATAGTAAGCCTCGGCATAATTAGGATTAAGCTGAATTGCTTTGCTTAAATCTTCTATCGCACCCTGACGATCTCCTTTTCTATACTTTTCCTCACCCTGAATCAAGAAATCCTCAGCTTTTTCCCCTGCCGCTAAATCGGAGTTGCCAATCTTAGCAATGCTGTAATTTTGACTGTTGGTAAACTGTACAACTGTTAAGTCAACTTTTGGCTGTTTTTTCAAGGTAGCATCAGCATCCCTCCTCCCCTTGAGAGTGTGGGGCAAAGTCCTATTCGTACAAGTATCGTCTTTGTTAACAGCAGCGCACACCACGGGTTCTGCATTCAGAATCCCAGTGTTAATATATTTGAGAGTACCGTTGTTAAAAAAGCTATCATTTTCCGCACTACTGGGTTGACAAAAAAGTACATTTGTAGTAAAAGCAACTAACCCGGTTAGCAGTCCTGTCAAGATTTTGAATTTCATAAATTAAAGATTTTTGCTTTATTCTGTCACAGCTCAAATAAATTCACAACCCAGAACTTATCCTAATTTTAAAGGCGATCGAGCTTAGCAGACTGCTATGCTGAAGAGAGAAAACTAACACTGCCATCAATCTCAAAATGCTACTTGTTCCTACGGCTGAACCAATTCCGCTTGTGGCTGATGCAAACGGTGTTATCCGCATTAGCAAAACCCGGGTCACACTAGATACACTCATTACAGCTTTTCTTGAAGGAGGCACAGCAGAAGAAATCCGGGAACAGTACCCGTCTCTTGAACTTTCCGATATTTATTTTGCGATCGGCTACTACTTGCGACACCCATCTGAAGTTAACGCTTATATGATGGAACGTCAACGTCTTGCCGCAGAAGTTCAGCAGGAAGCAGAAAGGCGTTTTAGCCCAGTTGGAATACGCGATCGCCTATTAGCAAGACGCAACCAAAAAGAGTAGTTTTATATGCTGCGATTCTTAGCAGACGAGAACTTTAACAATCAGATTGTCCGAGGTATTCTGCGACGGAATCCCGACGTTGATATTGTCCGCGTTCAAGATATGGGCTTGATCGAAGCAGACGACCCAACGGTCTTAGAATGGGAGCGGTGCAAGGGCGCGTGGGACTAACTCACGATGTAGCAACGATGACCAACTTCGCCTATGAGCGAATGCACGCAGGTCTTGCAATGCCTGGGTTATTTGAAGTCAGTCGCCGTGTTTCCGTAGGTTTGGCGATCGAGGAAATTTTGCTAATAGCTGAGTGCAGTCTGGAAGGAGAATGGGAAGGGCAAGTGCGATTTTTACCTTTACGCTAACGACCTTAGCAAACTATGTCAATACCGAAAAAAGGAACAAGAAAAATAATTGTTGATAGGGAGCCTTTCATCTGGCTAATCCGAAGACAAGCTACTAATACGCAAGCAGACTACGCTTGCGGAAATCTTCATGTTGCTGTCGAACACTCTGAAAAACGGGGTTCAGTGTTAGTTATCCTCACCGATCGACCTCATCCTCAAGGTTTGACTCCAACTAACGAAGTGAAACCAGTAACACCCTCTGATACAGCACAATGGATAGGCCAAGCGGTGCAACTTGGATGGCAGCCGAGCGCGATCGGGATACGTTTTGAGGTGCGGATTGAAGGAGTGTTTATGGAAAAAATATAATCCTGTGCATTCAGCAACTCGACAAGTCATTTCGCGCATCACAAACAGCTCTTTTTTTGGCACAGAGCGCTTGACAAATGACATGAATTATGGTATAATTTATCGTTAAATAAAAACTTAAAACAAATTTTTTAACAACAACTTATCAAATTGGAAAATGCCAGCCCGAACTTATGAGCGACTTATCAATCCGGCCCGCCCTAATCACCAAAGTTATCCCCGACAGTATCTGCGCCGAAATCGGATTTGAACCCGGAGACTCAATCGTCGCCGTCAACGGTCAAAAACCCCGCGATTTAATTGACTATCAATTCCTGTGCGCCGATGAATTTCTCGAATTAGAAGTATTAGACACTAAAGGCAAAACCCACAAGTTAGAAATAGAAAAAGAGTATGACGAAGACTTGGGAGTGGAATTTGAAACTGCTCTTTTTGATGGACTAATTCAGTGTAATAATCGCTGTCCTTTTTGCTTTATTGACCAACAACCACCGGGCAAGCGGGAAACTCTGTATCTTAAGGATGATGACTACCGACTTAGTTTTCTTTATGGTAGCTATCTCACTCTCACAAATCTGACTCAGAAAGAGTGGGACAGAATCGAACAAATGCGGCTTTCTCCTCTCTATGTTTCCGTGCACGCTACGGAACCGGAAGTGCGAATTAGGCTGTTAAAAAATCTCCGCGCGGGCAAGATTCTCGAACAAATTAAATGGTTTCAAGAACGTCGCTTGCAAATTCACGCTCAAGTAGTTGTTTGTCCCGGTATTAATGATGGCGAACATTTAGAACGCACTTTGTTAGATTTGGCAAAATTTCATACCGGAAATATTCCCGCTGTAGCATCGGTGGCCGTAGTGCCAGTGGGTTTAACTCGCTTTCGCCCTGCCGAAGATGAACTGATCGCAGTAACTGCGGAAAAAGCGCGAGAAGTAATAGAGCAAGTGCAGAAAATTCAAGTGCTTTTGAGTAAAGGAAAAGGTGGCCAAAAGGCGAAAAAGCAGAATGCAAAATCGCGCTGTATTTGGCTGGCTGACGAGTGGTTTTTAATAGCTGGTTTAGATTTGCCGTCGGCTGCTGATTACGAAGATTATCCGCAAATTGGTAACGGTGTGGGCTCGATTCGCCAGTTTATCCAGCAGTTTGAAACTGCTTTTGAGAAGCTGCAACCGATGCCAGTCGAGCCTGCGCGCAAGTTAGTTTGGGTGGTGGGGAATGCTGTGGAAAAAGCTTTTGAGCCGATCGTACAACAACTCAACCAAATTCCCGGCTTGTCCGTCAACATGGCAGCTTTGTGCAGCCACTACTGGGGACAAACTATCACTGTTACGGGTTTGCTCACCGGGCAAGATTTACTCGAAGCTTTGCAGGGGCGAGACTTGGGAGATGGTATCCTGTTGCCGTCGGTGATGCTAAAACAGGGGGAACCGCGTTTTCTAGACGACATGACCCTCGAACAGCTCGCTAGCTCTCTGAAAACCCGGATTTTGCCCGTGAGCGGAGTAGAGGAACTAATCTCGGCGGCGATCGGTCTGGCAACTGCTGAGGTTGAATTCTAAATTTTGAATCGAACATTCAAAAGTTAAGATGAGTAGGGTAATTCTGACTTGTAACTGGCGAGTTCAGGCTACAAACTAGAAACTTGAGACCTCAATCTTGCTCTAAAATTGTCTCTAGGATTGCAGAGTAATTAAAAAATTATGCGTGTTTTTCGTCAAATCATCGTAGTCGGAGTAGGCGCTGCAATTACTTTCAGCAACGCCACACAGAGTGCTTCAGCACAGCCTCCGGCTCAATCTCAGGACAGTTCCCCCCTTAGCAATCAGCTCGAATTAGGGCAGAATGCTCGATCGACCTCGAACACAGCGCCTGAATCAGCATCCGATCCCGAACAGTCGATCGCCCTTAACCCGCCAACCTCCGAGTCTCAGCAGCAAGGGGGATCAAAGATCGCATCAACTTCCTCAACCAAGTCCGAGCAAGCATCAAAGCCTCAACAGGCTGCTCCGGCTGCCCCATTAACTCTGTCGCAGGGCGGTTCAACGCCTCTAAGAGGGTTGGAACCGACAGAGGTTCAGCAGCCTTCTCCGAACCCTCCCAACAATGTTCCTGTGCCCAGTTCCCCGGTACCCATTCTCCGGGGCACTCCGAACGAAAGTTTCCCCCCTGTCCCGCCGAAGGGCATTTTAGATACCAAGCCTCCGGCTTCCCTGGAACCCAACCCGAATCCGCTGCTGTTTCCGACAAACCCGGAGGATGTCAGGATCGAGCAAACAGAGTCAATTACCTTGCAGCAGGCGATCGACCTCGCCCGCCGCAACAGCCAAGTTTTGCAAATCGCCGGACAGCAAGTGGAACAAAGCAGAGCAGCTTTGCGCGAACAGCAAGCTGCTCTTTATCCAGACCTGAATTTTCAAATGGACGCCAGCCGTTCTATGAGTGCGGGCGGAGAACTCGGAATCCGGGCTAGCCAGCGCCGCCTCAACTCTCTGGCTAACCGAACCGGGCAGCCCGCCGAGCAAGCAGGCACAAATTTCGGCAACAACAGTCTCAACAGCACTTTGCAGTTGAGCTACAACCTCGATTTGTTCGGAGGCCGGCGCGCTACCATCCGCGCGGCAGAGGAACAGTTGCGCCTTCGGGAACTGGATGTGGAACGCCAAGCCGAGGAACTCCGCTTCGACACTGCTGAGGCTTACTACACCTTGCAAAACGCGGACGGACAAGTTGCCATCCGCCAAGCTTCGGTCAGAAATGCCCAGCAAAGTTTGCGGGATGCCGAAGCTTTGGAACGGGCCGGGGTAGGAACCCGATTTGCTGTGTTGCAGGCTCAGGCAAATTTGGCTAACGAAGTGCAACAACTGTCAGTAGCCCGTCGCGATCAGCGAGTTGCCCAGCGGCGTCTGGCTGAGATTTTGAATATCAGCCAGTCGGCGAACTTGACGGCGGCTGATCCGGTAGAGCAAGCGGGCTCTTGGAGGCTATCTTTGGAAGAGAGTATCGTGCAGGCTTTTAGGAATCGCCCCGAGTTGGAACAGCAGTTGGTGCAGAGGGATATCAGCAAGCAGCAGAGGCGAGCGATTCAGGCATCGCGTTTGCCTCAAGTGAGCGTGGGGGGTAGTTACAACGTACTGGGACAAGACCCTGATAACCCCGATCCGTTTGCTGCTCGTGGCTGGGCCGATGGTTATTCGATCCGGGCGAGTCTGACTTGGAGTATCTTCGATGGGGGCGCGGCGAACGCCCGGGTGCAACAGCGGAATGCTGATATTACGATCGCCGAAACTCGATTTGACCAACTCCGCAATCAGGTGCGCCGGGAAGTGGAACAAGCTTATTTTGGCTTGGAGTCGAGTTTTGAGAATATCGAAACTTCTGAGGCGGGGGTTTTGCAGTCAAGGGAAGCTCTGCGTTTGGCGAGACTGCGGTTTCAAGCTGGTGTGGGTACTCAGACGGATGTGATTCAGGCGGAAACTGATTTGACTAGGGCTGAGAGAAACCGATTGTCGGCAATTGTCACCTACAACCTGGGACTTTCGTCTCTTCAGCGGGCTGTGAGCAATCTGCCCACTAATAACCTCTCAGACGCTCCTTGAGATTGAGTTGGGGCGAGCTTTAATTACCAGATCAATTGGACATCCTGTATTAAACGTCCGACACATTAGTTAATATTTGGTAATAGAGTTCCATGTCAACTGCGTTAAGGGAGCGGCAATGGCCAATATCAAGTTTGTGAAGGAAAATCAGGAAGTCATCGCAGCAGACGGAGCCAATTTGAGGCTCAAAGCTCTAGAAAACCGCATCGATTTGTACACGTTTTCGGGAAAGATGATGAATTGCGGGGGCATCGGTCAATGCGGCACCTGCATTGTGGAAATTGTCGAGGGAAGTGAAAATCTGTCGCCCCGCACTGACTTTGAAAACCGCAAGCTCAAGAAGAAGCCCGAAAACTATCGGTTGGCTTGTCAAGCTATGGTCAACGGCCAGGTGAGCGTGAAGACTAAACCGTGACTTTCAGAAGGCTAGAGATGCTAGAGATGCTAGAGATGCAGAAGGAAAGAAAAATGCAGAATGCAATAATTTTGTTTTTTTTTCCTATTTCACTGTATAATCATCTCTTTTCCTGACCTAGGAAAAGAAACTTGGTTTCTACAAAAAATAAAAGGTTGGTCTGCGAGGCATCCACGCAGAAACTGGGTTTCGACGCTTGTCCGTAAGCCATTCTTCTGTCTTCGAGTTTGCCTTTTGCCTTTGAGTGATATCCTAGTTGTGTGTATTTTCCTATTTTCCGATAGAGGCGAGCGTCTTCATGGAAGTTAACGATTTAGGGTTTGTGGCAACCATTCTGTTTGTATTGGTTCCCAGTGTTTTTCTAATCATTCTGTACATTCAAACAGCTAGCCGTCAAGGCAGAAAAGATTAGCAACTGCTGCTATTTCTGTCTGGCTTTGCTGCTTGCAAAAAAAGCGCCAACAGCTTTTTGCTGAGGCGCTTTTTTTGTTAACTGTTGAGTGTTAGCGGCTAACTCTTAACGATGAGATTCTAGCCGACTGTGCGGGCTAGCAAGACGGGACAGTTGGCATAAACTCGCACGTAGTCTGATAGCGAATTTCCTAGGAGTCGATCGATATCCACAAAGTTTTTGGCAACGTTGGGTCGCCGATCCGGGGAACCGAGCACCAACAAGTCGGCATTCATGTCGTCTGCAATCCGACAAATTTCTTCCCCAGGCTTGCCTGTAGCACTAACGCAGCGGTAGCTAACTCCCATTTGTTTCGCTAGTGCTACTGCTGGGGCCAATACGGGGTCTTTGTCAGCACTTGCTGTTAAATCTGTGCTGGCTTTTCCCGTCAAATCTTTGGTGACGTGTACTAAAATTATCTCTCCGCCACTGACTTCTTTGACCAAAGATAGCGCAAGCTGTAATGACTGGTTGGCCGCTTCTGACTTGTCTACCGCCACCATGACGCGCTTGATTTTTTTAACGTAGATGTCGTCTTTTACTAACAGCATCGGTCGCGATGTTAGCTGGAAAACGTACTGGCTGACTGAGTTTTCCAAAATCGATTGCAGCCGTCCGAGTCCCCGCGAACCCATAATTACTAAGTCGGATTGTTCTTCTTCTGCGACTTGGCAAACTGTTGTTTTTGGGTCTCCCTGTTTGAGCCGGGGATTGACTCTGCTGGGATCTATTTTTAAAGACTGGACTGCTTGTGCTAAAATCTTGCCTCCTTCTTCCAATTTCTCGGCCATGCCATCGGATGTTACTTGCGGCGGCACGACGTGCAAGACGGTGACAGAGGTTTGTTGCAAGGAAGGGATGTCCATCAACATATTAAACATCTCTTCGCACAAGCCGCGACCGGCGACGGCTACTAAAATTTTTTCTATCATGGTTTTGGCGGTAAAAACAGTTGAGTTTTCTTGTGCGACGTTAAACTAGGGCGTTGGTACTCTAGTTCGTTAATGTTAAGCATAGGCCTGAAGTTTGTCTTATGATTTGTAGAAATGTAGCGTTTTGGAACGATTTGTAACGTGTTAGAGAACGATCGAACTCAACCAGAACTCGCACCGGCTGGTGCTATTCAAAACCGGCGCGGGATGGACTCTGAGGGCTGGTTTGAATATTTGGTGCGAGTGTACCCTCACCATACTGACTACAGCGGTGTGGTTTGGCACGGAACTTATATTGCTTGGATGGAGGAAGCGAGGGTGGAAAGTTTGCGCTCTCTAGGCATCGAGTATGCAGACTGGGTGGCGCAGGGTTTGGAATTGCCCGTGGTGGAACTTTCGCTGCGCTACCACCGGGCTGTACAAATGGGTCAATCTGTGGCAGTCAGAACGCGGATCGCTGCTACCGAGGGTGTGCGGCTGCTTTGGGATTACGAAATTCGATCGCCCGATACTCAAGAATTATACGTGACAGCACAGGTAACTTTGGTTGGTGTCGATCGCGACAAGGGCAAGATTATCCGCCAATTGCCGCCGGCGCTGAAGGAGGCTTTGACAAGGCTTTCTGTTAAACCTTCAACCTAAGCTGCTGTTAACTCTAAACAATAGTTTATGCAGCCTTAGTAAGTATAGTGCGTGACTTTTGAGTTACTATTTTCGCAACCAAAAATTTATTGAGTCACGCACTATACACAACTGCCTTCTGCCTTTATTGGAACTTTTAATAATGTCAAAAAAACTGGGATTGCCAGAGCCAAATATTGAAATTCAGCGCAATATTTTGGAAAAAACCGAGTTAAACTATGCCTTAACAACTGAAGACAAAACTCTTGTTTCGGGAAAGCCGGACAGTTTAAAAAACGGTGAATTAGCTGACAGTAAAGGCAAAATTTGGGCGATCGTTTCGCTGTCGGCGGCGCTGCTAGCGGTGTCGCTGGCTGCGATTTTTATTAGGTTGAGCGAACGGGAAATCAGCCCGAATGCTACTGTTTTTAACCGTTTGTGGATAGCAACTGTGGTATTTGGACTGTGGAATGGTGCGGGTGCTGCGCGTCGCCGAATGTCTGGGGCACAAGTTGAAGGGCGATCGAGCTACACTCGGCAGGATGTGATGCTGTTAACAGCCGTAGGCGTGGTTTCTTCTGCTTCTTTGGGTTTCTGGGCCTGGTCACTGACTCAGACTAATGTCGCTAATTCTACTGTACTGCGAAACTTAACTCCTTTATTTACTACTTTGGGGGGATGGCTGCTGTTGGGGCGGCGCTTTGACAACAGGTTTTTGGTGGGACTGGCGGTGGCTTTGTCCGGCGCAATTGCGATCGGCATGGAGGATTTGCAAACGGCGGGAGACACTCTTGTCGGCGACATTGCTGCTCTTTTATCGGCGATGTTTTATGCAGGAAATCTGCTGATTGCAGAACATTTGCGAACGAAGTTTCCAGCGACAACTATATTGATGTGGCGCTGTTTTATTGGCAGTATATTGGTTTTGCCACTGGTTCTGCTGGCGGGCGATCGAATTTTCCCTTATTCTTGGCAGGGATGGCTGGCTGTAATTGGTTTGGCGGTGATTTGCCAAGCTTTCGGCCAAGGACTTCTCATCCACAGTCTCGGTCGTTTGTCGTCGGGATTTGTCGCTCTTTTCCTGCTGCTAGAACCCCTGATTACTGCGATTATTGCCGGGGTGCTGTTTGCGGAAAGTTTGAGCTTGTTTAATTGGTTGGCTTTCTCCGTAGTTTTGGCTGGAATATATTTGGCAAAATCTAGCAGTTCTGCCGATAAAAAATAAAATACACAGGGAAAAAACTTAAATGTTTGCAACATCAATTGGCATGAATCACTGGCATTACGACTTTAGTTTACTACCTCAATATTTGGAGGTGCTGCTTGCTAAATTGCGGATTGCTGTGGTGTTCGGCGGCGACTGCGATCGCCCCGAATCAGTGATTTACAAAACTCACAATCCCCGCTCTTGGAAGAGTTACGAAGTCGTCGCCCGCGAGATTGCTAAAGCATTAGCAGAAATTGGATTTCAGCAAGTCTTTGTCATGCCTGATGACATGAATTTAGGCGAACAACTAAAACAAAAAAATATCCATTTAGTGTGGATGAATACTGGCGGAGTCCAGGGCTACAATCCTGTTTGTCACACTCCCGCATTGTTGGAAATGTTGGGAATGCCTTATGTTGGTCACAATCCTTTAAATAGTTCAACTTTAGATAACAAACACGCTTTTAAACGGGAACTGCAATCAGTCGGAATAAAAACCGCTCCGTTTATGACTTGGCATCCTTCTCAAGGGATTTTGCATCCTCATTTGCACGAGCGTTTTTCCATTGCTTTTGGAGATTATCCAGGGCCGTTTGTTGTTAAACCAGTATCCGGCCGCGCTTCGCTGCACGTTCATTTTGTAGACAAGATTGAGGGTTTGTCTAAGGCGGTTTCGGAAGTTCACCGAGACACTCACAATACTGCTTTAATTGAAAAGTATTTGCCTGGACGAGAATTTTGTGTAGCGGTTTGTGGCTATGTTACTTATGCTCAAGGCAAATTTGATAAAAATACAAAACCCTTTGCTTTTTCGACTGTGGAGCGGGTGCTAGAGTCTGACGAACGTATCTTTACTTCTATGGATCAAAAAGCCATTACGGCCGACAGAGGACGGTTAATGGGCGCCGAGGAACCGGAACTAAAACAAGAGTTAATTGAGTTAGCTCGAAAAATTTATTGGGAGTTTAGTTTGAACAGTTTGGTGCGGCTCGATGTCCGAAGTGATGCTGATGGCTCGCTTTATGTTTTGGAAGCAAATCCAAAACCGGATCTGAAACATCCAGGGGAAAATGTGACGAGTTTGGTAGCTTTAGGTTTGGCGGAATACGGGATGAGTTATAACGATTTAATTTTTAGTTTATTGGCGGATAGGTTGGATTATTTGTTAACTCAGCATATCGAAATTATTCCTCATATTGTGGATTTGCTGCATTAATCAAACTTGCAGGGTGCGCTGCACCTTACCTGAAAACAAAAGGGATTTGTAAAGAAATATAAATTGTTGAGCCAAGTAAACACAGGCTGGCAAGTTGTGATAGCTTTGAGTAAGATAGCAATTTGGGGATGTCCATTTTTTGGTCAGCATCAAAATCACTCAATTTATATTAATTAGATAAAACAAATGGAAGCATTACTTTTATTAATAGGATTTGGAGGCGGGGCCTTAGTCTGCTGGCTAATTTTGAATAAGCGAAATTCACGCAATTTGGTGCGGATGCAGGGTTCGCAGGAGGCTATATCGAATTTGGCTGCTCAGTTGGATGCCCGAAATTCGGAATTGCGGCAAAAGGTGCAGAATGAAAATCAGCTAAATTCTGAATTGTCCCAGTTGCAAAGTCGGTTGGGAACTGTGACTCGCGAGCAAGAATTGTTAAAAAATCAAGTGTCGGAAATGGAAGAATTTTTGGCAGGAATTGCCCAAGATCGATCGCAAATTGATGCTCTGATTGCTGATTTGCAGTTTCAGCTAGAAAATGCTCAACAAGCTGAGTCGCAGTTAGCAGAAGTGGCAGAACTTAAAGATCAGTTAGAAGTTGGGGAGCAGGAGCGATCGCAGCTTAACGCTCAATTGCTGGAACAGCAAGCAGAGTTAGAGGCGGTTGATGCAGAACACTCTCAAATTCAGGCTCTGCTGTCTGAATTTGAAACTCAGTTGGAAACTGCTACTCAAAGCAGATTGCAGGTACAGTACCAGTTGTCAGAAATTAAAATTAAGTTCGATCGCTCGATTGAAGAGCGGGAGCAACTTCAGTCTCAACTGTCGGGTTTGCAAACTCAACTGCAATTAGTCGAAGCAGAGCGATCGCAATTTACTTCGGAATTGTCCGAGCTACAAGCTCAATTGGAGAGTGCAGAGCAAGAACGCGAAATACTAAACTCTCAATTGCAAACCGCTCGCCAACAAGCAAAGCAACCTCCATTTGAATTATTAGAACTGCAAAGACAGTTAGAAGCTGCTAATCTGGATAAAATCCAGTTAAACTCTCAAGTTCATGAACTACAACTTCAATCCGAAATGGTTGTTTTAGAGCGAGAGAGACTGCTGGCTGAGTTGTCAGAATTGGAGTCTCAGATACATAGCAAGGAGGGAGATAGCTCGCAACTCCAGTCTCAGTTATCAGAACTGCAAGCTCAATTAGAAACTGCTAACACAGAACGCTCGCACCTTTATTCTCAACTGTCGAAATCCCAAAGTCAAATCGAGACAGCCAACCAGAGCCACACTCAACTTCAATCTCAAGTATCCGACTTAGAAGTTCAGCTAGACAGTGTGCGTCAAACTCGCTCTGAGTTAGAAGCTCAGCTCACTTCTCAAATCTCGCAATTGCAAACTAAAATCGAGACAGCCAATCAAAATCAAACTCAACTTCAATCTCAAATCTCCGACTTAGAAAATCAGTTAGAAAGTGTGCGTCAAACTCGCTCAGAATTAGAATCTCAGCTAGAAACTGCTAACAGAGAACGATCACACCTTTATTCTCAACTCTCGGAAACTCAAAGTCAAATCGAGACAGCAAACCAGAATCAACATCAACTTCAATCTCAAATCTCCGAGTTAGAACATCAGTTAGAGAGTGTGGGTCAAACTCGCTCTGAATTGGAATCTCAACTCACTTCTCAAATCTCGGAATTGCAAAGTCAAACCGAGACAGCAAATCAGAATCAAACTCAACTTCAATCTCAAATCTCCGAGTTAGAACACCACTTAGAAACTGTGCGTCAAACTCGCTCTGAATTGGAATCTCAGCTCACTTCTCAAATTTCGGAATTGCAAAGTCAAATCGAGACGGCTAATCAGAATCAAACTCAACTTCAATCTCAAGTATGGGACTTAGAAAGTCAGCTAGAAAGTGTGCGTCAAACTCGCTTGGAATTAGAATCTCAGCTAGAAACTGCTAACACAGAACGATCGCACCTTTATTCTCAACTCTCGGAAACTCAAAGTCAAATCGAGACAGCAAACCAGAATCAAGCTCAACTTCAATCTCAAGTATCCGAGTTAGAACACCAACTAGAGACAGTTTATCAAGAACGCTTGCAGCTAACATCGCAACTTTCCGAAGCGGGCGATCGACAATCTGAGCATTTTGACTCGGAATCACGGCAAATTGAAGCATCTGCTTCTGATCCCAAAGTTTTGAAGAGTCAAAAATTTGTTGTTTCTCAGGAGGGTCAAGGCGATTATACTACTATTAGCGAAGCGCTGAAAAATGCAGCACCGGGCACGCGGATTGACGTGGATCCAGGCGTTTATCGCGAAAGTCTAATTCTCGACAAATCGGTAGAAATTATCGGCAGCGGAGAAGTTGATCGCATTGTGGTTGAAAGTATCAACTCAAACTGCATTAAAATGGCAACTGACAGTGCTTTAGTGCGGGGTTTAACCCTGAGCGCGACGGGGAAATATTACGCTGTAGATATTAGCAAAGGTGAGTTAATCATAGAAGACAGCGATATCACTTCTGCGGACTATTCTGTGGTGGGAATTTGCGGCCCCGATGCAAATTCTATCCTCCGCCGCAGTCAAATTCATGATGGGGTATGGAACGGAATTTTTATATCCGATAATGGGAAAGCAACGGTGGAAGATTGCAGTATTTTTGACAACGGCAGTTTGGGAATAGGTGTCGGATTGGGAGGAAAATTGATCGTGCGCCGGTGTCGGATTAATGGTAATGAAGGTGAGGCGATCGGCGTTTACAGAGATGGCATTGCTACCGTGGAAGATAGCGATTTAACGGGCAATGCTGGGGGTGCTTGGCGCATTGCAGATAACGGATACCTGCGCGACAAAGGCAATCAAGAATAGAAGAAGGAAGAAGGAAGAGGGAAGAGGGAAGAAGGAAGAGAAAAGAGCGAAGAGAATTCCCAATTAGCGATTCCCAATCCCCGATTGCCAATACCCAATTACCCATTCTAAATGCCTAACAATAGAGCTGGATTGTGTTTCGTCATTAAATCAATTTCGTGCGGAGAAATGCCTTCGCCCATCAATTTTTCCACAAATAACTTGTAGCCTTCTGCAGGTAAAGGATCGGGTTTTCTTCCCAAATCTGTGCTGAGAACAAAATGCTCGGCTCCGATTAGTTTAATCGCGGCAGCCATCTTACTAATAGAAACTTGATGCCAGTTTTTGTGTCCGTCATCAGCGGCCTTTTCTCCCATCAAATCGTTGACAAATGCTAGTTCTAGAAAAGCTCCCATCTGGGCGGCTCTTTGCATATTTTCTAGGGACAAACCGGGTACATCTGCCATTGCGTGGGTAATCAGGATGTTCTTAATGTGGAGAAGATTGGCTTCACCGACAACTGCCATCACTTCTTCTGAGGAAATATGCCCGGTTTCCAATACCAAATTATCTTTTGCTACAGTCTTCAACACCGCTGCTGTTTCCGGTAAAACCTTGCCATTTTTCGCAACTTTAATGCCAATTCCGGACTTGTGAAAAACCTGCAAGTGATGCTCAGCATCAACCGTTGGTAGCCACACTACTTTACCGTATTTGCCACCGATGCGGTGCATTGCGCTTACAGCATCGGGATTAATTCCGCCTACCGAATGATTGAGAACAACTCCCCCGAAAACTTCGATTTCTGGTACTATTTTATTAACCAAAACTGCCCGCGCTGCTGTGCTGGCATAATGATTTTTCAATACAACAGCTTTCATCTTCGCCCTAGCAGCTAATTTCGCTACTTCAAAATCATCCAACCTGCGAGGAATCACATCAGGAGAAGAATGGATGTGAAAGTCGATCGCACCTTCGATCGTACTCTTTGGCAAATTGATTATCGACGACTCTCCGATAGCATAAACTGGCAGACAAAACCAATAGCAAACAATCCAAACTAACGTTAAAAAAACAGCTTGCATTCCTCCCCTCTTTCCTTCTCCCCTCTGCGTTCTCTGCGCCCTCTGCGGTTCATTCCCTCTTAATTCTATCAAATAAAAGATTTAACCGCATTTGCCAAAGCTTCTGCATTCTCTTCGTGCATTCCCAAAGAACCAGGAATAACTCGCGACTCAACACCCGGTAATTCCGTTAATGCTTCCATTTCAGCCTTTGATTTTGGTGGCGCATTCTCAGCAATTACAACCATCACCGGCACTGCTAATCGTTGAAAATTATCTGTAAATTCCGATCGCACTTTTGCCGGATCTAAACCACCAGTCACAAAGGCAGCGGAACCGTATCGAGCACCTGGTTTTTGCGTCACTTGCCATTTGCTTTGGATGAAATCCGGCGTGACTTTAGCTGCATCAACATAGACGTGGCGGCGGTACATCAAACTGAGGAATGACGGCGCAGTGTTGAGTTTGTAGAGGAATTGTCCTAGTAAGGGCGATCGTACTAATTCTCTCACGATTCCATGCCATCCGCTTTGCTGTTTGCTCATCGTCGGCAAAGGCCCGCGCCAAGTCGGCGCAGCTAACACAATCTTTGACCAAACATTGGGCTTTGATTGCGCTAATTGCATCGCATAACCCGCAGCGTGACCTGCCGCAACTACAGCAACCGGACTATTAAAAATTCCCTCAACAAAATCCTTAAGAAATTGATGATATAATTGCGGTTGATAGTCGGTTCGCGGGCGATCTGATTCGCCAAAACCCGGCCAATCTAAGCTCACAACTTGAAAGTTAGAAGCTAACAATTCTGCTAAAGGACGCATTTCTTCTCGTGTGGAAACCGTACTGAATGCCGGCAGCAGCAATACAGGATTTCCCTGTCCTCTGGTTTCGTAAATAACTTGGATTTGCGTGGCTTTCCACTTCCAGAGATATTTTTGAACTGTCGCAGGATAGTTTCCCGAATTAGATTGGGTTAAATCAGCAGTCTGAGTCACGGCTTTTTATCCGGTTAATTTGCTTCTGCGCGATCGCTCAATTCGCAAGCAAGTGCTTTATTTCTCATCATTTGAAAGATGTTATAAAATCCGTTAGCGCGGGAAGGTGTCAGACTCACATTCAATCCCGTGTCTTGAATAAAATCTGGGGTAACGCTGACGATTTCAGCAGGCGTCAATCCGCTCAAACCTTCCACCAACAATCCAACTAATCCTTTGACTAACTGAGCGTCTGAATCGCCTTGATACAAAACTTTTCCGTCTGCCAAATTTGCAGTAACATAAACTTGCGACGCGCAGCCAGAAACTTTGTTTTCCGGCAGTTTGTCGCTTTCGGGAAATGCTGGGAGTCGCTTAGCATACCACAGCAGTTGCTCGTAGCGCTGTTTTGGATCGGAGTGTCGTTGAAAGCGCTGGACGATTTTAGCTAGGGCTGCGGGTAGCGCGGTGTTTGCGGACATGATTCCAAGTAGCAGTTTATTTGGCTAATATTATAAATTTTATTGTAGCAGCAGGTACGCTCGATTTGCAACATCAGCATTGATCTGCATTCATCTACCGTTACAAACCCAAAACTACAACTTTTGGCAGTCTCGTCCGTGTAGCTGCGAATAACATTCGCCATTACAAACGGCCAAATTATAGACTGATGAAATATCAAAAAAAACAACTGTTGAGCTGTGAGAGAATTCTATAGTATGCCTTTTGCCCGAAAGACATCGAAGGGCATTTTATCGGTGAGAAATTATTGAAATTTGTGGACATCAAAAGGTCGATCGCTCTGAACTGCTCGATCGCCGATCTGAACAGGTTATTGTAGATGACAAGTGCGATCGTCCCGCAATTATCAAATTTCGCAACGATCGCGATTTGAGCAAAATTCAAACGTTAGCTCGATCACGCGCGATCGGCCTCAAGTCAGATCCAGAGGTGGCAAACCGCGCAACTGCCGCAGCGAGTTGATACACGCCTGGCAGTCGCAGCCAAACAGCGCCGCTGCCGCATCGCTTTCTTCTTCCGAAAAATCCAGCATCGCCACCCGTTCTTCACCCGGGCGCTGCCAAGTAATTCTCGGCTTAGAAGCAGCAGCAGCAGACTTGCCAGGAAGCCGCATGCAAGTCAGACGCTGAGTGTGGGGCGATCGCACGCATTGGGGCGAATCAGCCGATTGGCTTGGTGTTTCGCCAATTTGAGCGGGATTTGCGATCGCGCTCAAAGACATCACAGATCCAAAGAGCGTTGGACTTACCAATAAAGTGAGGAGCAATCGATTCATTTGTCGTCCTTAAGAACTTCAACGTATACAGTAGCCGATTATCTGTTGCAATTCAACAAGGTTTTCGTCCGATATCAGTACCATTTGCCGTTATTAAGGCTTAAAAGCCGAATATTTGCCGCCCAAACCTTCAACAATTATCCGCGTATTGGCAACCAGCATTGTCTGATAAGTATCACCTTTGCTTCCCTGTTTAAGATTTGTTGCAATTTTAGTAAATCCGGAGTGCCAGTGATAGCAAATTCATCTAATGCGGGTAAACTGATTTCAGCAAGGACAACTCAAAGCAGCGAACAAGTTTACCTCAGAAACCAGGTGGGGAGTGATGAGTACAGTTTTGGTGGTGGAAGATTCCCGCAGCCAGCGGGAGTGCATTTCACATCAGTTGAGATGCAGCGGATTGAATGTAATTCAGGCATCTGACGGTGTGGAAGCGCTGGATAAAATTGAGAAAAATTGCCCAGATTTAGTATTATTAGATGTCATAATGCCCCGTCTAGACGGCTACGGCGTTTGCCGTTTAATTAAAGCTAATCCCGAAACTCGGAACATACCGGTGGTATTTTTAACAGGCAAGGGACAGCAGTTAGCTTTATTTTCGAGGTTCCAGGGCGATCGCGCCGAGGCTTATGTTAGCAAACCTTGGCAGCCCAGGGAACTTTTGGCAACGATCAAAAAAGTTTTGCTCAATGCCAATATTAAGTTCGATCGAGTTTCTGCTGACGCTTGGACTGAATACGGAATTTTAAACTTAAGTACAGTCGAACTTTATCAAAGCCACGCCGATGCTTGGACAAAATACAGCGCCCAAATTATTAAATTGTACGATGCCAGCTTAGCAGCTTTTGAGCAAGCTTTGGCCATTGAACCGAGTCACTCGAATGCAAACAAGTATCGAAACCGAGTCCAGACAATCCGGGCAATTTTGCTTAAAAAATTAGAGCAAACTAAACCCTGCAAAGTGTGCGATTATTATTACGGCAAGGATGGCATCAATTGTGCGGTGCATCCTGCTGGCCGCCCTCAAGAACTGTGTCGCGATTGGGAATTTAATTAAAATAAAATGAAAACAAATAACCGCGCTAACTTAGAAACGCTGCTGCAAGAAAGAAACGAATATCCCGAAAGAATGGCTGAAATTGATGAAAAAATTAATGCCACTTTCCGCAAAAATTACGCCATTTTAGTAATAGATATGTCGGGATTTTCGCGCACGACAGTCCGCTACGGAATTATTCAATTTTTGGCAATGATTCACCGGATGCACGGAATTGTTAAACCGATAATTTCCGAATGCGGTGGCACTGTAGTTAAGGAGGAAGCAGACAATATTTTTGCAGTTTTTGCTGATGTAAAATCGGCTGTGGAAGCTGCGATCGACTCTTTGAAACACACGGCGGCTGTCAACACGACACTGCCACCGGAGATGGATATTTACCTCTGCATTGGTATTGGCTGTGGCGATGTTTTGATGCTGGAAGGAGAGGATATGTACGGATCGGAATTTAATCTCGCATCGAAGCTGGGAGAAGATTTGGCGGAACGAGGAGAGATTTTGCTCACCTCAGCAGCCTTTGAAAAGTTGGAAGGTGACAAGGAAGATTGGGGAAAAGTGGAACTTTCGGTTTCAGGTTTAGAATTGGTGGCGTACAAACGGCTGTAATCTGGTGAATTTCTGTTGTCTTCTCGTTCTTCGCCCTGCTGGAAAATGAGAACATGACTTGCCCCAGCCTTGACTAGAAGCCCGGTTTCTTCGCAGATATCGGGCGACTCAGGCATTTTGGTAGAAACCAGGTTGATGAGGCTATATTCTTAGAGAGTATCGAATTTAAATAAAATTTAAAATCAGATGATTGAGGAACACAAAACTTGGCAATCTATTAATTTATCCGCTATTGGACAGCGGCTGGCTTGGCTGCAGCAACAGCCAGACCAAGTTATTTTTTGCAAAGAGTCTGGTGTTCACTATGTTGCAGTCACAAAAGAGCGATCGCACATTAAGCTATCTTTAGTAGAAAAAGTAAATCAGCAAACAGATTTACTGCAATCTGTTTTCGATTTCAACCATCCTTTACACCTAGTATCTGAATATACTCAAGCGATGATGTTGGGTTTAGTGTGGCAAAGCCAACCTCAAAGAATCTACATAGCTGGATTTGGCGGCGGCAGAATTCCCTTAGTTGTGCACCACTATTTGCCGGACACTGTTATAGAATGTGCGGAGGTCGATCCGATCGCGATCCAAGCAGCTACACAGTGCTTTGGGATAAAATTGGACGATCGGCTAACTGTAACAATTCAAGACGGCCGAGAGTATTTAGAGCAGCAAAAATCAGATACTCAGTACGATATCATCATGATCGACGTAGCTTTTGGCAACGGCTACTTTCCGCACCGCCTCTCCACCAAAGAATTTTATCAAATCTGCGAAAAACACTTGTCAAGCGAGGGAGTTGTGGTAGCAAATCTGCTGCACCGAGATCAGTTTTATGCGGAAAAAATCACGACTTTTCAAAGTGTGTTTTCTCAGGTGTGCCTGTGTGTTTGCCAGGAAAGTAATAGCATTTTGATTGGTAGCAACAGCCCGATTTTGGAGAAAGATGAGATTGTTGCTAAGGCAAAATATTTGCAAGATTGCTATCAATTTTCCTTTCCATTAACAGACAGGGCGCTTGAGGTAAAAGTAGGTAGAGAATTGGCGGAGGCTGTACCTACTTTAGACAAAGCTCAAATTTTTCATGACGATTCGCCGCCCGCTGGTTATTTTGATTGCTGGTTATTCTGATATCTATAATAAGTCCGGGTTTACTCTTTGTGGAACAGGCAATATCCCTGTTGCTGATGTTGAGATCACCCAGGGATTGAAAGAGACTGCGGGATGAAATTGCCCTGTAAGTGCGATCGGATATAACCATCGAAAATAGGGCAACTGAGGAGACGGCAATGCCGTTTCCCTACCCCAATATAATCAATTTTCCTCGATAAGATATCTAACCATCGCCCGATTAATTGTAGGGAAACTGCAGGGCGTCGTCTCCTGACTGTAGGTAATATCAATTCCGATGCCACCGGATTTGATATAATTCCTATTTCATATATTCAACCATCTGCTGTTCCAGCTTAGCCAACAACGTATCCACATCGGTTGCGGCTTCCTCAAAACAAACAGGAGGTTCAGGCTTAGGTTCAAAAAGAATCAACTTAATTTGACCTTCCCCGATCGCCAAAATCGCCACTTCTGTCTCAGGTTTGTGAGCATTTAACACACCTACAACTTCCTGAATATGACTTTTTACTTGACGGTTCAACTCCTCAACCGCCTCTTTCTTACAATACACAAAACGCGCAGTTTCTGCAATATCAATTGCCAAAATCTCCTCGCTTTCCTCTCCCCTTTCCAGAAATAGCCCCCAAGCCAAAGCAGCCAATTCATGTTGATTAGCTTTCACAAATTTATCTAACTTGCGACTCCAGCTATTTTCGTTGGGTTTGGACTCAGGGCTATCAAATAGAAACATTTTCTCTTCTTGTTTGTATAAACTAATATTTTACAGTCAGTTGTCAGTTAGCAGTTGGCTGTTGGCTGTGGGCAGTTGCCTGTTGACTGGTGTCATTAGTTACCCATACCCAATGGCCCATGCCCAATTACAAATTAGCAATTCCCAATTACCCAAAACCGCTGCGTATCTATCTTATACCAGATTGCACGCGCCAGAGCGCCGCATAAATTCCGTCCTGTTCGATCAGTTGTTCGTGCTGCCCCGATTCTACCACCAGCCCCTCTTCCATGACACAAATGCAATCGGCATTGCGGACAGTAGAAAGACGGTGGGCGATCGCAATTGTAGTGCGATTCTTGGTAATTCGTTCGAGCGATCGCTGAATTGCCGCCTCAGTCTCGTTATCCACCGCTGAAGTAGCTTCGTCAAGAATCAAAATCGGCGGATTCTTCAAAACAGCCCTCGCAATTGCAATTCGCTGCCGCTGACCTCCCGACAATTTTTGACCGCGTTCCCCTACAATAGTGTTGTAACCGTCCGGCAATTGGGCGATAAACTCGTGCGCTTCTGCAATTTTCGCAGCATTTACTATCTCTCGATTGCTTGCCTCAAAACTGCCGTAAGCAATATTTTCTGCCACCGTACCGTGAAACAAAAACACATCTTGACTCACCAATCCGATCGCTCTCCGCAAATCTTTTAAATTCAGATTATTTAATTCTATACCGTCGAGATAAATATTGCCATGCTGTACCTCGTACAACCTCAAGATTAGCTTCACCAGCGTACTTTTTCCCGAACCAGTAGCCCCAACAATCGCAGTAGTTTTTCCCGCCGGCAGAGTCAGGGAAAAATACTGCAAAATCGGTTTTCTTTGATTGTAAGAAAAGGTAACATTTTTAAATTCCAACTCACCCTTAATCGAACTAACCGGCCGCCGAATATCACCCGTGCGAATTGCGATCGGAGTATCCAACAAATTCATCACCCGATTAGTAGAAGCCATAGCGCGCTGGTATTGATCCAGAGTATTTCCCAGGCGAGTCAGCGGCCACAACAACCGCTGGGTCAAAAACACTAAAACGCTGTAAGTTCCCACAGACAACCGGCCCGCCACAACCTCCAAACCGCCCAGAAATAATGTTGCAATAAACCCCAAGAAAATCACAACCCGAATCAGCGGAATAAAAGCTGCCGAAAGTACGATCGCCCGTCGGTTACTTTGGCGGTAAGCTTGGCTTTGTGTTTCGATGCGCTGAATTTCATAATCTTCGGAAGTAAAACTTTTAATAGTAGTAATTCCCATCAAATTATTCGACAGTTGCCCGTTCAGAAAACTCACCTTTTCCCGCACGTCAGTATAGAAAGGAGCGAGGCGATTTTGAAAGGCGATCGAACCCCAAATAATAAAAGGTATCGGCAGCATTGACAGCCCAGCAACAGCAGGAGAAGCAGCAAAAAAAGCCGCCCCAATCACAACAACCGTTGTAATTACCTGAATCACCTCATTAGCGCCGTCGTCCAAAAAACGTTCGAGTTGATTGATATCATCGTTGAGAATAGAAATCAAACCACCAGTGCTGCGTTCTTCAAAATAAGCTAATTCTAATTCCTGCAAATGGCTGTAAGCTTCCAGACGCAAATCGTGTTCAATATCCTGAGCCAAATTGCGCCACAAATAATCATAGGCATATTCAAAAACAGATTCCAACGTCCAAACAATCAAACTCACAAAAGTAATAATTGCTAGTTGCCAAAAGACATCTTTTATGCCCCACTGAGCGAGTATAGAATCTTGCTGTTTCACCACCACATCAACGGCAATACCGATTAATGCTGGCGGCGCTAAATCAAATAATTTATTCAGCAGCGAACAGATACTTGCCAGCCAAGCTTTCAGGCGGTAGCGGCGCCCGTACTTTAGCAGCCGCTTTAGGGGATGGACAGGTTTTGATGGATTTGGTGATGCTTGAGAATCATTCATAGGGCATTGGGCATGGGAAATAGGGCTGAGAATTAGAAATTAGTAGGGTGCTCGGCGCGCACCTTACCTTTGTTTAATTGTTAATTCTCAAAAGCCCGGTTCCTAGGCTTTAAACGTTAACACTCGCTTCATTTTAGCGACTACACCAACTATTTGCGCCTCAATCTGAACGTGAATTACTGGTTGAATTGGGTTGTAAATTTTGGATCACAAGTGGTAATTCTCTCTCGCTTGTTGAGTCAGCTTCAGCTTGTGTTCGAGAGCTTGCCAATTTTCGGCTTCGATATCGCTGATGAACTCGTCGAGACTGTCGCGGTAAATAGAGAGCGATCGCAACAATTCCTCTCGATTGTACTTGGCCACCATCACTCCCAGTTCGGGATTGCCGCCCCCCACCCGGCTGGTATCCCGAAAACCAGAACTTGCTAAATGTTGGGCTAAATTAACAATATCCCGATCGCCCTCTCGATCGCAGGCAGCAACCAGCGTCGCGCTCGCCACGATCGGCAAATGAGAAATCCAAGCCACAGCTCGATCGTGCTCTTCCGGCTCACATCGGTAAACTTTAGCACCCAGCAACCGCGCAATTTCCTCAACCTTATCCACCGCAAACGGCGGCGTCTGGGGAGTCGGCGTCACCACGTAAGGCCGGCCCACAAACAAATCCGGCACCGCCGCCTCAATCCCGCTTTCAGCAGTCCCCGCCATCGGGTGTCCCCCCACAAAATTCGGCCACAGAGGAGACACAGCCTGCACTATGGGTGTTTTTACGGAACCGACATCCGTTACAATAGTATCAGGGGAAAGATAGGGCACCAACTCTCGGACGATCGGCTCGATCGACCCCAGCGGCGTGCAAATAAAAACCAGATCGGCTGCTGCCATTAGAGACAGGTGTATGCTGGCTTCATTTACAACACCGCGAGCTTGCGCCCGATAGCAAGTCTGCTGCCGACTCGAAACCCCAAAAACATTAAACCCGCGCGATCGCAAATCCAGCCCGATCGAGCCACCAATTAAACCTAGTCCTACAATACCGATATTCATAGCAATAAAATGGGGATATTTGATACGGTGCCGCCCCCATGACAGTCGAGGAACTCCTGAAAAAATATGCCGCCGGAGAAAGAAACTTTGCCGGAATCAACCTGACTGAGGCCAACCTCAGCGGCGTCAACTTGAGCGGAGCCAACCTCAAGGGTGCGAATCTGAGTGTAGCAAACCTGAGCGGAGCCAACCTCAGCAAAACCAACCTCACAGGTGCCAAACTCAACATCGCCAGACTCAGCGGCGCCCATCTAGGCGGCGCCGACCTCACCGACGCCGACCTCAACGTCGCTTACCTAGTGCGAGTTGACCTCAAAAAAGCCACACTCATAGGAGCAAAACTGATCAGAGCCGAGCTAATTCGAGCCGAGCTCAGCGGCGCCAACCTGCAAGGCGCAAACCTCAGCGGCGCCACCCTCACCGAAGCCACCCTTCGAGGAGCCAACCTCGAACAAGCCAACCTTCGAGGCGCTCATCTCAGCGGCGCGTGCTTGACAGAAGCCAACCTCGAACAAGCCAACCTGCAAGGCGCCGACCTTAGCCGAGCCGACCTCAGCGGCGCCGACTTGCGAGGCACAGAACTGAGACAAGCCAACCTCACTCAAGCCGTACTCAGCGGCGCCGACCTCAGCGGCGTCAATTTGCGCTGGGCAATCCTCAGCGGCTGCAATCTCCGCTGGGCCGACCTCAGCGAAGCCAAATTGAGCGGTGCCGACCTCAGCCGAGCCGACCTCTGCCACGCCGACCTGTCAAATGCCAGTTTAGTTCACGCCGACCTGTCAAATGCGTATCTGATCCGCGCCGACTGGATTGGAGCCGACTTAACCGGAGCCACCTTAACCGGAGCCAAACTCCACGCAGTTTCGCGGCTCGGCATCAAAACCGAAGGCATGACCTGCAAGTGGGTTGATCTGAGCCCCAACGGCGACCACAGCCAAATTTACTGGTTGAACTCCGGAGGAACCCACGAATTTTTTCACGAAACTTTGCCCACAGTTCGGATTGTGATTGACTCGCCCTTAGACCAAGGCGCTCATTTTGCCCTAGCTGCAACTTATTACCAAATTGCCCAACAATACCCGAGTTTAAGTCAGCCTCCCACGATCGAAGTCAGCTCCAGGCGCACCGTACTCGCCTTTAAAATGGACAGCGACGATAAATTATTTGCCACCGCTTACGTTGCCATCATTCCTTTTAACGACGCCGCCACAACTCAAAAAAACCTAATAGCTTTGATGAAAATGATTCAATCCCATGATGCAGGCAAACTTAACGTCAAAGAATCTAAACACGTCCAGTTATGCAGCAAAGCTCTCAACCAAGCTATCAGCAAAGTAGACCAAATCAAAATTTCCAGTTCTTTTCCAAAAATCGGCGAAAGCATCAATTTCTTTCAAATTCCAACACAGATGATCTTAATTAATTCCCGCGATCAAAGACTCAGCGTATATCACCACCCTGCCTTCGGCAAGCGCCTGATTAAAAAATACGAGCCAAGTAACTCACCATCGGGTAAGTTAGCCGAAAGCACAAAATTGGCTCAAGCTAATATCACTAGCATTTTGGATTTTATAAAAGGCTTCCACAATATAGATGTCTAGCCATATTGCATCAAGTTACAAAAAATGCTTATTGTAGTTTAAAGGTTGGCACAATAAAGCTTTGTTCTAGCTAAGACATCAGGGAAATTGAAAAGCATGGATGCCGAAGAACTCATCACCAAATATGCTGCAGGAGAAAGAGATTTTACTGCCATCCTCCTTTGCGAGGCAAATCTCAGCAGGATCGATCTCAGCGGGGCTAATTTCAGTGAGGCAATCTTGAGCCTCACCAACATGAGCGGCACCAATTTGTCAAACGCCAACATGAGAAAAGCCAAACTCAATGTTGCCAGACTCAGCGGTGCCAATCTCTACAAAGCAAACCTCAGCGGCGCTATCCTCAACGTGGCTAACTTGATTCGAGCCGACCTCAGAGAAGCCCAACTCGTCGAAGCTACAATGATCAGATCCGAACTGATCCGAGCCAACCTCAGCAGTGCCAACTTGAGTGGTGCAAATCTCAGCGAAGCAGATTTGAGAGAAGCAACCCTCAGAGAAGCCAATCTAGAGCAAGCCGACCTCAGCGGGGCTCACCTGAGAGGCGCTTTTCTAACAGCGGCAAACTTGGAACGGGCAAACTTGCACAGAGCCGACCTCAGCAGGGCAGACTTGCGAGGAGTAAACCTCTGCAATGCCGAACTCAGACAAGCTAATCTGTCTCAGGCAAACCTTAGCGGCGCTGACTTGCGAGGCGCTAATCTCCGGTGGGCTGACCTCAGCGGGGCGAACCTGACCGGCGCTGACCTCGATGAAGCGAGATTGAGCGGGGCCAACTTGTACGGGGCAAATTTAAGCAATGTCAACCTGTTGAACGCTACTCTGGTACATGCGGATTTGACTCAAGCGAATTTGATTCACGCTGATTGGGTGGGCGCCGATTTGACGGGGGCGGCCCTGACGGGGGCAAAAATTTATGCGGTGTCTAGGTTTGATGTGAAAGCAGATGACATTACCTGCGATTGGGTTGACCTCAGTCCTAACGGCGATCGCAGCCACATTCAGCGCTTTACCCCAGAAGAATCTCAAAGGTTTTTCAATGCTACACCGCCGACAGTTCAAATTATTGTCGATCGACCCCTCGACCCCGATGCTAACTTTGTCCTTGCAGCTACCTACCGCCAAATTGCCCGTCAATACCCTGCTTTGAACCATCCTCCCAGTATCGAAGTTAATTCTCGACGCACAATCATATCATTTAGAATAGAACAGGACGAGCAACTATTTCCCACAGCTTTCGTTGCGATTATTCCCTTTAGTGATGCAGCATTTACTCAAAAAAATTTGATGACTCTCATCAAGATGATTCAACCCCAAAGTGGTAATAACCTGGGCGTCAGAGTGTCAAATATGGTAGTGCAATTAAACGTCGCCCTGACCAAAACAATGAGAAAAATAGGGGAAATGAAAATTCAGCCGATTCGCCTAGATCGCGAACCGATGTCAAGTTTTTTCCAATCGCCTACCCAAACTGTACTGGCTAACTCCAGCGCCGAAAGTTTGATGATTCACTATCACCCAGACTTTGGCAGAAACTTGACAAATTTACCGGGAGTCAACAAAACCTCTATCAGTCCTGCAATTAAAGCCCAAAGATTTACCACCCCGCCGCTAAATACGGTCATTGAGTTTGTCAAAAGCTTTTATCAGCTCGGTGAGTAAATACTATAAATTACTTTGATATTATTTCTGTTTATGCCATATAAAAGTTAGCCGATTGCCCTTTCATTCAGGTAAACAAATGGAAGCTGAAGAACTGCTCAAACGATTTGCAATCGTCAAAAGATACACTGAAGGCGACAGAGATTTCACAGGAATCAACCTGAATGAAGCGAATCTCAGCCGCATCAACCTCAGCCAATCAATTTTAAGGGGGGCTAGCTTATTTGTCACCAACCTCAGCGGCGCTAACTTGAGCGAAGTTAACTTGAGCGAAGCTAACTTGAATGTGGCTAGACTCAGCAGTACCAACCTGTCGCGGGCAATCTTAAACGGGGCGACTCTCAACGTAGCAAACTTAGTGAGAGCCGATTTAAGTGCAGCTCAATTAATCCGAGCATCCCTGATTAGAAGCGAATTAGTCCGCTGCGAACTCAGCAAAACTAACTTCAGTGGCGCTAACTTGACTGAAGCAGATTTAAGAGAGGTAAAACTGACGGAAGCTAACCTGTGCGGTGCTAATCTTTCCGGTGCAAATCTCAGAGGTGCTTCGGCTTCTTCAGCTAACTTTCAAGAAGCTAACTTGCACGGCGCGGATTTGACGAAAGCAGAACTTAGCGGCGTCAATTTGAGCAAGGCCGATATGAGACAAGCTTCTTTGCAACAGGTGAATCTCAGCAGTGCCAATTTAAGCGGAGCTAACCTCAAATGGGCTGATTTGACGGGAGCTAACCTCAACGGCGCCGATCTGAGCTGTGCTAAATTGAGCGGAGCTAATCTCAACGGAGCAGATTTAAGAAATACTAATTTAGCAAGTGCTAGTTTCGTTCACGCTGATTTGACAGAAACAAATTTGATTAATGCTGATTGGGTGGGCGCTGATTTGAGGGGAGCAACTTTAACAGGAGCAAAACTGTATTTGGTTCCTCGGTGTGGTATCATTGCAGATGATATTACTTGCCAGTGGGTTGACCTCAGCCCCGCAGGCGATCGCACTCATATTCAACAATTTAATTCGCCGTCAGAATCGAGAAAATTTTTAAATCACACGCCTGGGTTAGTGCAAATTGTGGTTGACGCACTTTTAGACTACTCCGCAAACAGCACTTTAGCAACAGCTTACAGCGAAATAGCTCGGCATTACCAGGTAATGAATTTTCCTCCTAATATTGAAGTCGGCTACCGCCGGACAACTCTCACTTTTAGATTTGATAGCGACGAGCATTTATTGCCAGCAGCTTTTTTAGCGATTCTTCCTTTTAAGGATGCTGTACCAACTCAGAAAAATATTATAGCGATCGGCAAAACTATCGAAAGTCAAAATTGGGATAGAAAACGAATTGTGGTGTTGTGTAAAGCATTGAGCGCCGCTACAAGTAAGTTAAATGAGTTGAGAAAATTGATCTCTAATATATCAAGTATTAATCAGCCAACAACTTTTTTTCAATCACCTACCCAAACTATTTTAATTAGTTCGGGGCAGGAGAGTTTGACCGTGCAGTGTCACCAGAATTTTGGTCAGCGACGTGGAAATAATCAGGAGAGTAAATTCAGTTTGCCTATCGGTCAAAAAGTAGTTGATTTTCTGGCCAGTTTTGATTATGTTGAGTGAGAAATGTCAATTTTAAAACCGATTGATTGAGGTAGAAGTCCACAACTCGTTGCTCCGCTTTCTGCGATCGAACTCCGAGCCGCACTGGCCACACCATTTAACGATGGCGAGGCTCGTGGCGCGGGCTTTGCGCTTGGGGCGCAGCGCTCTAATTCAAACAGGGCTTCCCGCTGGAGCTTACCGACAGCGGTATCGAGTTAGCTATTTGATGCCGATTTTGATGTGGCCGGAGCCTGTGATTTTAGTGGCGCCGACACCGCTGATTGAGTATTTGAGAGCAGTGGAAATTCCGCGTTTGCAAGAGTGGCTGCAAACAGAGGGGTCGATCGAGACTTATTCGGATCGTGCCACTGGGCGAGGATTGATGCTAGCCGATCCAGAGTCTTGGCTGGCGGCTCGCTTGGCGGGGAATTCGGAACTGCACAGGAATATTCCGACAATTATCGACGGTGTGGATGACTTGGAAGTTTGGACGCGCCAGCAATTGACGGCGGGTTTGCAACCGGCTGATTGGAATGATTTAATGCAATCTCAGCCTTTGGAAGCCGATGCCATCCTCCAAGGGCGAGTACTGCTAACGCGGGCTTTCTTTCAGCATCCGGCGAAACCTGAGGAGTGCTATTTGCTGGAAACGGCAGAGCAAAATATTTTGAAGGGGCTGTTTGAAAGTATCGAGCCAAACCCCCTAATTCCCGCTGCTTGGAGCAATTTTTGGCAGCGGTGGGAAGCAAACGGAAAACTGCGGTGGGCGCAAATTCATCGGGAGGCTGGGTCATTTTCTCTGTACTGCGCGCCGGTGCAGGTGGGGGAGGTTTTGGGCCAAATTTGGGACGATCAGCCCGTGGTGTTGATTGGTGGGGCGGTGGATGTGGAACCGAAGGCTCCGATTTTCCGGGAAATGCTGGGACTTCCAGAATTGACGAGCGTTAAGTTTTCGCCCGATCGACAAAGCGAATTAATTCAACTGTACATTCCCAACTGGCTGCCGCTGCCTAATACGCCGGAATTTCAGGGTGTTTTAATTGAAGAAATTCGGACTTTGCTGTTTATGAGCGCGTCGGTACCAGGGTTAACGGTGCTGATTGTTGGTGATGTACCGCTGAAGGCTCGGCTGGCGGCGATTTTGGCTTCTGAGTTCGGTTCTCGGGTGCAGGTTGAAAAAACAGAGGTGGGCGAGAATGCGATTTTGGTGACTGGGTGGGAGTTTTGGCGGGAACATCAGGGGGAATTGAGGGCGCCTCACTTGCTGGCGATCGCAACTTTGCCGCTACCTTCTTTGGAGAATCCTTTGGTGACGGCGCGTGTGGCTTATTATAAGGAACGGCGCAAGGATTGGTTTCGGTTGTATTTGCTGCCGGCGGCGCTGAATGAGTTGCAACGGGCGATCGCGCCGGTGCGAGAACGTCAAGGGGTGGTGGCGATTTTCGACAGCAGGGTGATTCACCGCAGTTATGGACAGCAGGTTTTAGCGGCTTTGAGTCCTTTTGCGAGGATTGATTATTTGGATACGACTTGGCTGACGCAGGCTTGAGATGACCTGTTGGCGTATAATTTGGTTAGGTATCCAGTTGAAATCTAATTTAGTAGACAAAGATTATGGGTGAATCTAAGCGTCGCAAAGAGTCGATCGGCGACGAATACGGTAAAGAAGAGCGCATCGTTCCCTGGCTGCCAATCACGAAAACCCAAAGCGAAGATTTTGTGAAGTGGACAAGTCGCGGTAGCTGGATGGGGATTAGCCTTTTGGTTGCTTGGTGGATTGTAGTGCGGTTTGTCGGCCCGTCGGCAGGTTGGTGGCAGGTTAACTGATGCCAGACTCGACAAATGCCTGTATTCTTGGCATTGTGTCGAGTTCAACTCCGAAACCAGAGGCTGATTTTTTAGGAAAAATTTAGTTGCAAATTTGGACTTAGTATGGTATCTTAATTATCTGCGGGCAATTAGCACAGTGGTAGCGCACTTCCTTCACACGGAAGGGGTCACAGGTTCAAATCCTGTATTGCCCATTAAACAGAAGTTGCACCCGTGGGGGAACTTCAGACTCAATTGCCCCAAACAGCAGCGTCGTTAGTTTAACCCCTTTAATACTCACTTCAAATTGAGAATATCTTCGAGCCACTGTCTCTTTACCTGATGACCACGCTCCATCTTGTATACCTCAGCCCGTGCATAGGCTAATGCTGCCGCTGAATATTCCGAATTATGATTAATAGCTCGAAGAAGCTCCTTATGTTTATTTTTGTAGACTATTTTTATTTGAGAATCAGTAATTTTTGGATAGAGCAGGTCCATCTCTTCGACAAGCCGCTGAATCCTCGAAGCTAAAGTCATTCGCTCACGAACCAGTTCTCTACAGTGAAGATGGTAGACCTGAATCGAAGTAGCAGCTCTATCATGTTCTCTGGTGCCTGGTAATTTTGCAGGAGTAGGCTGTCCATTAGGACGAAATGTCAAAAGTTTCCAATCGTCGGGGTCGATAGGATCAAGAAGCTCCACTTCTTCACTCTCCCACCTGTCTGCTTCTTGTCGAGCCCTAAAGCTTCGGGGTGCGAGTGGAAAGTGATCCAACTTACCACCATCCGTTCCATTTGCTGCGTCAACGCGTCGCTGATTACACCATTGACATGAGTAACGATAGTTACGCCAGTTGAATGCGAGCCACCAGTAACCCTCGTGATCAGGATCTTCGTCCACTCGGTTCTTCGGACGAAAGTGATCGACATCTTTATCAGAAGTTGGGTTTTTGCTCTCGGAGTACCAGCACTTATAATTTCGGAGAACGGATAAGGGTTTGGCGAGAGCGCGCCAAACTTGCTGGCGAGATTTTTTTTTCAATCCCTCTGTAATCGCTTTCTTTCGTGCAGCCGCTATATCTTTTCCAGCCAATCGGGCAGCCTGTTCAGCATCCTCTATTTCCTTTCGCAGTTCATTGAGAGCCTTATCAGCCCGCGTCTGCCATCCATCTGGAAACTCAAGTTCGTCGATGTCAACCCAGCGCATCAGTCCACCGCCTCTGCTTGCAATTCTGCAAGAGATTCCTCAAGAACTTCCCGGGCGATCCGATCAATGTCCTCCTGTAGTTCTGGATTGAGGAATCGGACGCCAGCCATCAAGTCACTATACCGTTTGCCCCACGCACGGACAAAAGCAGCATAGTAGGGATCGCTGAATGCCTTCTGGAAGCCCGCATCTTCCAAACGTTTGTTAATCTTCTCAAGCTCTGCAACTTCGATCGGGTTCAAGGAATCCTCCTTGGCTACAAGGCGAACTTTATTGTCCAGATCCGCGAGCGTTTCTTCATCAAGGTCGCTCCGCATTCCAAACATTTCACTCGTAAGAATACCAGTAAATCCAAGTCCACGCGGGTTAACGGTTGGCTGATCCCATTTGCAAACACCCGTTTTCCAATCTCTTTTGAGGAGGTGAATCTGCTCTTTGAATAGACTTGCGATGACCAAGGGATCATGGGTTGACATGAGAATTTGGCTAGTTTGTTGTTCTTCCGACTCACTGGAGTCCTCGCTCATCACACGAGTTAGCAGCTTTAGGTATTCCACACTCCAATGCGGATTGAGATGCGTATCCGGTTCATCAAGCAATACTAAAGATTGATGGGATTTAGTAAAGCGCATTAAGCCCAGCACCATGAGCAGTTGCTGCTCGCCTTCACTCAACTCGTGAAACGTGATCGGCACTCGCTTCATATTGGTCGCTTTCACACGAACCTGAATTTTTAAGTCATAGATCAATTCCGAGAAGTCTGTACTCTCAAGAGCGAGGAAGAATGTCCGCGCATCCTGGTATTCAGCAGCAAAGGCGTGCAAGCTCTTCAAGTTAGGCAGAAAGAAGTAGTAGTGGTCTTCACGGTTTGATTGAAAACCGTCTGGGATGGTCTGTGCAACTACCATAGGCGCAATGGCAAATCGCCGGAGCCGCTCCATAACTCGACGCATGATGCCGGTTGCGCCCCAAAAATTTTCAGCAGTTTGACCTTTCTTTGCCCAACGTGGCTTGCGGATCACGAATAGTGCCGACTCAAAACCAACGATCCGCAGTCTGTCTTCAAGGAAGCGGCTAATATCAGCATCTTCCTTGTGGCAAAAGGCAAGTAATACATATTTTGCGTGATGATTTTCGGCGCAAAAGAACCGCCGTTGCTCCAGGAGCTGCGTAAGGGTGGCAGGATCATCGGATGTCGCTCGCCGCAAGCGAACATAGTGAGCCTGTTTCATTGGTAAAAAATGTTCAGCCAAACGATTTGTGGGACCCGAATAATAGCCGAAGATAAATCGGGGTAATAGTAGTTTTCCTCGATTGATACTTTTGAGGTTGTATGACTCCTTCGTGCCTTCTTGAAATATTATCATCTTCAAATTGGGGCGTTTCATTTCCCCCGGATGCCAAGAGACCTCTACTGTTTGCTCATCCATTTGGTAACGTAGTCGATAGCCCTTCATTGGTTTGTCTGGCCACCGATTCTGCTCTACCCATTCGTGCAGATCACGAAAAATAATAACTAAGGCTTCAAAAAGGTTTGATTTTCCGGTGCCGTTCCAGCCAAGCACAATATCAATGCTATGGGAGGCGTCAAAGCGAACTGTGTAGTCACTCAGGTTCTTGAAATCCTCCAACCAAAGCTCCACCAAGCGGAAATGTCCTTTGGCTGTGGAATTTTTAGCTGTACTATTAACAATTGAACTTTGTTGCTGCGGACTTTCTTCCAGATGCTTTTCAAAGGCAACTGATACTTCTGGGGTAGCACGCAATGCTTCATAAAACTGCACTACCTCGTCTTTGCTAAATCCTGCTTGGTCAAAAAGTTGGCGAGCATCAGCTTTGCCCCCCATCTCCGCAAATGTGGAACGAAGAGCCTCCGAATAATCTGATGGTTGTTTCATGCTGTTTTTTGGGGACTCTTTGGTTGAGCGGTGGACAATGCGTGTTGTCTTGCGCTCAGGCTCTATAAGGGCTTTCTCGGCTTGAATCCTTTCGAGAAGTACCGATATCGGTTCATCATTAGGATCTTGTGGAACCAGTTCACCTCGAAATGCCTTAGATAGTAGTGCTGGTGTCAATCGCTCGACTTGGGCAAGGGCTTTCTGGTAGCGGGCTTCAAGGCGATCGGCGTAAGTAAACAGACTTTCGGTACGCCGAACAATTTCTAGTTGTTCCTGAATGGTCGGTAGTGAAAGCTGTAGTGAGAGTAAAACTCGCTGATTTAGATTGACCATCGTTGAACCTACAGCATTAGCTTCCAAAACTTCGACGGTAGCAGGGCCAGATAAAAACAATTGAAGATAGTTAGGGAGAAGTTGGGATTGAACTCTAAGAATTATACAACCCGTACCACAAAGCCACCCTTCCTGTTCTGGTTGCACAACCGCACAACGACCCATGACACCACGCCGTGCAATAACAACATCTTCAACCCTAAGCATAAAATCTGATAATTGCTCTGCTTTCTTAGGAGAGACTGTCATGTCATCTGAAGGGGTTATTTTTCTATCGTTTATATGCATAGGATTGACAACTGGAATCTCTCCAGCCACATAATCCGACTTGTGTAAAGCGCTTCCAAATGGTCCAGTCTTTATCTCTGACAAAACCTCAGATAGCAATACACGTTGAATGGAGGAAAGATCGCTACTTGCACGCCAGTTCTCAGTAAGTTGCCCTGATGTTGCTGCTGCGAGGACAGATTGGCGGAAGCGTTTGAGGATGAGGGTGATGCGATCGAGCCTCTTTCGACAAGCATCTACCCGCGCAAGTAGAGCATCAAGCTTATCAGCAATGCGTTTTTGTTCGTTTAGGGGAGCGATCGGAATCTGTATAGAAGCGATGGCTAGCCGACTAAGTTCTATTTGATTCGTTGTACCAGTAGCAAGACTCGAAATGTTTTCTTGGATTTCAGGGCTTTGAATCCAGGAAAACAAGAAACGAGGCTCTATTACTGCCTGGTTGGGTCTGACAATAGTAACGTGGCTGTCTACGACCTTTGGTGGTTCTACGTCGTGTTGCGTGACTAAACATGCTCGTCCAATTGTTCCTGTACCCGTGCTGTTCCAAAGTACATCCCCAATACGGATAAACCGCTCCGGTGTCCAGAGATCGAACTGAGCCGGATCGACGTATTTAAGATGTTCCTGTTGAATACCGAACCATCGGATCGCTCTTTGATTTACCACCGGAAGACTGCTGTGATGGGTATATTTCGGCGACTTGCCACGAGATATGTATTCGGTGACATCGGCGAGCGTTGCTGTTACCCATCCTGGAGGTTGTTTGCTCACACTTCTACCTCCTCACCCAACTCCTCCAGAATTCCGCGCAGTTGTTCCATCACCGCTTCCAGTTCACCGATCGCTTCTTGTGCGAGTGCTGCTGCTTCAGGCAGTTCATCAGTTCCGCCTTCGCTTTCATCATTGAGCCAAGAAATGTCCAGACTGTCACCAAGTTCTGCTATCGAGTCGCGGGTAAATTTTCTGAAACGCCCTTGCTCCCCAGTATCTACACGCTTGGCAAGACTCGCAGGGCTACCGAATGCGTCATCGCCAAAGGCAACTTCAAACTCGACAAAGTGCTTGCGTGTGAGTTGGGTGCGCTTGCCAAACTGCGAGATATTGGTACGCAGGTCATATACCCAGACTTCTTGGGTGTTGCCCTTTTCCTTCTTACCACGAGTGAAAAACAGCACATTAGTCTTAACTCCTTGTGCGTAGAAGATGCCAGTCGGTAGACGCAGGATAGTATGCAGATTGCACTTGTTCATCAAGTCAGATCGAATCTGCTTGCCCATGTTGCCATTAAACAGTACATTGTCCGGCAACACCACCGCAGCGCGACCACCAGGCTTGAGACCTTGGTATATGTGTTGCAGGAAGCAGAACTGTTTATTGCTAGTAGGAAAAGTAAAATCTTTGCGAGTAGGTAAGCCACCCCCTTTCTTGGAACCGAAGGGTGGATTGGAGAGAATTAGCGTTGCTTTTGGCAAGGCTTCTCCTTCCGGCGAGAGCGTATCACCGTATCGGATACCAGCCCCTTGTGGGTCAAATTCAATTCCATGTAACATCAAGTTCATTAATGCTAAATGGTGCGTGTCCTGCACGTGTTCCATGCCGTAGAAAGTGTTGTGGCGGTATTTGCGTTGCTGTTTTTCTGTCCAACTATCTGGGTCGCCGTTTTCGCGTATGTAGCGATTAGCCGCGATCAAAAAGCCACCCGTACCTGCTGCCGGGTCTTGAATAATGTCTTCTAGCGTAGGGCGCATGATATGTACAATGCTGTCGATCAGCGGACGGGGTGTGAAGTATTGACCAGCACCGGACTTCTTTTCATTAGCATTCTTCTCCAGCAGCCCTTCATACACATCGCCCAGACCTTCCTGCTTGGCGCTGTACCAGTCAAGCTTATTGATCTCAGTGACCAGCGTAGAAAATGTGGTGGGCTTTTTGATGGAGGAACTAGCGTTGGCAAAAATTTCTTTAACGAGTGTAGAACCGCGATTACCAAGATGGATCAACAGCAGCTTGTAGAACTCCAGGCGCTCAAGTGTGGCTTTACCTTCTAGGTCATCCCAGCGATAACCGTCTGGAAGTTGGTTCTCCGTGCTGGTCTCCTTGGCCATCTTCAGGAACAGCAGGTACGTGAGTTCGATCACGTACTGGTGATAGGTCACTCCGTCGTCCTTGAGGACGTTACAGAGATTCCAGAGTTTGGCAACGATGTCGTGGGTGATGTTATTCATAAGCAAAGTTATTGTACCTCTTGCTCTGCTCAGGCAACAGGTTTTTGCCCCAGTTTAGGGAAATTAAAACTCGTCCATTCGTTTCCGACATCCCAGAAATAACGTCATATCCCCATTACTTACAAAAGCAAAGGCGCGAAAACTCTGGTGCTTCTGAATTTTAGTTACTTAGTCCACTTTATACTACATATATGCTACAGTAATTGTAGCTCGTGTCCCCCCAGGAGGTTCCCTCATGGCAAATGCCAATCTTTCTAAAAATTTCAACTTTAAGGGTACCAATTGGCATATCAACGCCTAAATTACCTGACACAGTGAAACTTCCAGCCTTTTCAGGGTGTTTAAATTAACGATGACTGCCCTTTGTTCTAGCTAAATACCAACCATCATATTCTAACATTTTAATAACTTCTCTAACTTTCATTTTTCATCTATAAAACTCATCAACTCCTGCACTTCTATCCCCATAATATGCTCTAAGTTCAGCAATCTCTCCCTTGTAACCTGCGCGACTGATAAAAAACCTCATCCTGCTTTGGGTTGGAGAGTCCCGACGATCGCAATCTATCCCAAATTGGGTCAACTGGCGATCGGAGTTCGGGATCGGTTAGCATGGGTGACTTCTTTCCTCTTTGGCCATTATTTGACAGCCATTATAACCTTTTCTTGGCAAACCTCAATCAGACAATTGATGACACCAGTAGCAAGCAACTCTATAGTCTCTTGACTAAGTGAAGGCTTAGATGCTATGAAATTAAAAAGCATTTTATCTTTAAAAGTTGCAACTGCAACTGTAAAATTTTTTCCAAAAATAGCATCAGACGCAACAAAACTGATTTCTTCTATTTCCAAATCCCCATAAACTTCAGAAATATCAACTATGCCAATATTAGTAACCCCACTTGTTATGAGAAATTCATCAGGATTCTTAATATAATATTCAATAATTTTTCTGAAGATCATTAAAGGTTTAAAAAACTCTTGTGTGTTTAAGCCTAATTCAATATCTTTAGTAATATCTCTTGATAAATCCCAAAACGACATCTGAGGTTTTAGGTGATGGAATGAAGTTAAAAAGGAAGCTAAAAAACTCATGTTTTTATTTTTAATGGGAGGTTCTATACGCCTACGCAAATCCACATAAGAACGACATGAAACCTTAATGCTTCTTGGCTTTTTCCTGCTAATTTTATTAGCTACTGTAAGTAGCATTGCTGCACATAACGCCCCATGTACTGTGGTATTTTCTTGCCGACAAAGTTCAATTATTTTTTTGGTTAACTCTTTTTCTAAAAATCTATGAGTCATGCCACAAGTACGAGACTCAAGGGGAACCGTCTCTTCAGACTCTAATTGTTCTGGTTTATGTAAAAGCATTTGTAATTTCATTTTCAGCAAAAACCATGTGCCATTGCTGAGCCCTTTCTTTCCTTTCATCCATTTAGGTAATAATTCCTCTAAGGGTGGAATAGCAGCTCCGCAATCTATATCAATGGCATCTCCCGATGCAATAATTTGGTAACATTTCAAGATTTCTGATTGTAGACTTATAGAAGATAATCCGTCTGATATGGCATGATGTACAGTTGTGATTAAATAGCGGGTGTTAATTTCGGATTGCTTGTAAAGAAGAATGCACCTTAGCAGAACCTGACTGCTATCCATACTTTTGTTCAATTCTTTTCTCACAACATCTTCCCAGTTGTCATTTATGCCCTGTGAAACTACAGATAAAGGAATTTTTCCTGTTCCGTGATTTGTAAATTCGAGATGCTCCAGCGTTCCAATGATCCGAGAACTCAGTAGAGGATGAATGCTTTGAACTGCATCTAGCGCCTGCCTCAAAATCTCTTCCTTAATTTCACCTTTGATCCGGCTGATTGTTACTATATTAAATGAGCCATGTTGGCGGTTCAATAGCTCCATCGCTTGTTCTGTGACCGAAAGCGCTCTGTTGTTATTCATAAATTTAATAGGTCTTTTAGGGCTCTGAACTCAATGATTAACGATGAAGATGCCAACTGCTCAGTAAACTCAATTAACTCATCCACCTGTTCCTCAGTAAACCACCTTTCCACAGCATCCTCCGCAAACAGATCCCACGCTTCGTCATACAACTCCGCCACTTCCAATCGCCGATTCTTCAAAAATACATTCTGCACAGCCCGTAACAACCGAATCTGATTGGCGTTAAACAGCGGTTGGGCAGCACTAAAATTCTCAAAATTCCGCCTACCACTTCCTGATAATCTGGCAATGCCTCAATCTCGAACTACTCTCGCAGAAACAATAAGAAACTATTAACCTTCAGATTAAACGCCTTGCGAATATTCGACTTCTACAACTGCACGTTTTCCCCATGCAACTCTTGCCTCAGTGTACGCTCTAACCCCACCAGTTGCAAGTCCGTCACCGCTTCCCCATTGCGAATTGCTGCAATTGTCGGGTGAGTTTTCACAATCTCCAACACTTTCCCCTCAACCCGCTGGCGGTATTCCTCCTTGAGCATTAGACAATGTTCAACAAGGCCAAATCCGCGTGAAGCGAAGCTATCCCGAAGGGAATCGCCCAAAACCCCCTTGCATACTACACATATGCTACACTAACATTGTAGCTCGTGCCCTCGCAGGAGGTTTCCTCATGGCAAATGCCAATCTTCCTCAAAATTTCAACTTAATCATCCCCGCAGGAACCCAAATAGTCACCAAAATCGAAGTCAAAAACCCCGCCAGCGACCAATCTTGGAAACCGGGATTAGTAGGTGTCATCGTTCAATCGCCTACGGACAATTCCCACGCATATTTAGTCAAACTCCCAGACGGAACACAAGTTAGTCTGCGACGGCACGAACTCAGCATCCGCAAGCAGTTTCAGAGCGAAGGATTGCAGTCAGGAGGAGATTTTCTTGCAGAATACAACCTCTATGATTCTGTAATTTACCGCTGCATAGTTGGTTCCAGAGCTTATGGTCTTGATAACGAGCAATCCGATACAGACAGACGCGGGATTTACTTGCCGCCGGCAATACTTCATTGGTCGCTTTACGGCATTCCCGAACAATTGGAAAACAAGGAAAATCAGGAATGCTATTGGGAACTGCAAAAGTTTCTAGTTTTAGCACTAAAAGCTAATCCAAATGTGCTAGAATGTTTGTACACCCCTTTAGTAGAAACTGTTTCTCCTGTAGCACAAGAATTGCTCGAAATTCGGGAAATTTTTCTTTCTCAATTGGTTTATCAAACTTACAATAGCTACGTTTTGTCTCAATTTAAAAAAATGGAGCAAGACCTCCGCAATACCGGGGAAATTCGTTGGAAGCACGCGATGCACTTAATTCGCTTGTTGCTGTCAGGAATTACGGTGCTCAAGGAGGGGTTTGTACCCGTTCGCGTGCAGGATTATCGATCGCAACTTTTATCTATCCGCAACCAAGAAATATCCTGGGATGAGGTGAATCGCTGGCGGTTGAGCTTGCACGGTGAGTTCGATCGCGCTTTTGCTGCAACTTCCTTGCCAGAACGTCCTAATTACGAGAAAGCGAACCTGTTTTTGATTAAATCTCGTAGAGGTGCGATCGAAATCGGATCTTCTTGAAATCGCTTCTTGTGAAACAAAGCCCGCTTGCATGGACTGGAACAAATGACAGAATACATCTCGAATCTCGCCCAAATTATCTCCGTTCAACCTTACCCGCTGCTGTTTGCGACTGTCAGCGGTTCGCACTTATACGGGTTTCCTTCTGCAGATTCTGACTTCGACTTGCGGGGAGTACACATCTTACCGCTACCAAAAGTAATTGGACTGATTTGTGGAGAAGAAACAATCGAAGTTTCTGAAGTTCGGGAGGGAATGCAACTCGATTTAGTAACTCACGACATCAAGAAATTTTTTGAGTTGCTGTTGAAGCGCAACGGCTACGTGCTAGAACAACTGTATTCGCCACTAATAGTTTACAGTACACAGGAACACGAAGAATTAAAGGCTATTGCCTCTCACTGCATTACCAAGCACCACAGCCACCACTATCTCGGTTTTGCTCAAACTCAATGGAAATTGTTTGAGAAAGAACGCCCGCGTCGGGTTAAGCCGCTGCTGTACGTTTACCGGGTGTTGCTGGCTGGGATTCACTTGATGCAAACGGGGGAAGTCGAGGCGAATTTGGTGATACTTAACGAGAACTTCCAGTTGTCGTATATTCCTGATTTGATTGCTCGCAAGCTGGCTGGGGAGGAAAAATCAGTGCTGGAAGATACAGATATTGAATTTTATCAGCAAGAGCGCGATCGGCTAATTAATATATTAGAAGATGCAAGTTTTACAAGTCATTTGCCGTCAAATCCTAATGCAAAAGTTGCTCTTAACGATTTTCTGGTAAAGGTGAGGATGTCATCTCTAAGCTGTTCCACCCCGAATTAGTCGTTTGGTGCAGCAAGCAGCCTACATATTAGTCGTAGGTGCGCCGAAGAGCGCAGCACTTCCATTCCTGGACACATCATTACCAAAGAAACCGGGTTTTTTATCCTGATCAAAAGCCAGAATGCAGTATTTTCGTCGTCCATTAAACCCGGTTTTAAGTGATTCACTTTAATAGATTTGTGTGGGCTGATCCGCTAAGGGCAGGTAAACCGATATTTTGATCCTCGGTAACTTGTGTGTTTTTTCCTGGTATGTAAATATTCCAACTTACCCCACCTAAATATGTCTTGATATATGAAATCAAGCCGTGGATAAATACAACGATGCCCAGCATTTCTAATGACTCTTCAATGGTCGCTACTATCAGGTAGGGTACACTCTCCATTCCCGTGGTAGAAAATAGGTATCCCCCGGGAATTTCCATCCCGATTGCTCCTCCAATATAAAGAGCGCATGCTGCAACAAATAATTTTCTTGTGGCAACAGGAAGGTGGAACACAAACTTACTATAGGATAATAGAAATATCGCTACCAGAAAACCGAACGGCACAATCCAAGTAAAGTAAAGAAATCCTGATGCATTTAGCAGGCTTCGCATCGGATTTATAAACTTTTCGTGCAATTGACCAGCTTCGTCTAAGGATAAATATAGAAATATGAATGATAAAATTTTCCAGTGATTCTTGTAGCGATCGCTATCTAAATTTTTCGCATGGGCGATCACACCTAGCAAGAGAGAACTAAACAGCAATGCCAAAAATGAGTAGAAGGTTGGAAGGTTCCTCTCGGCATCAACGTTAAATACCCTTGCAATGTACTCTCTCAACGGGTAGTCCGGCAAGTAGTACAGACTCATCTGACTTAAGAAAGAGAGTACAGCTAGACAGGTCACCACTCGAAGCAAAAATTGGGTTACAGCCCCAGGAGCTAAAGGAATTTGGAATTTCATGTTCTTTTAACCGTTCTCTTAAGCTTTGTTTAAGGGAATCTTATCAAAACACAAAAAAACTTCGGTCTACCCATAGACAGAGAAGACTCCTCCGGGTGAAAACCCTCTTTTTGTTGTAACCGTAGCAATACGGTTCAGTTAAGCTCGATCTCCCTGGCACCCCCCTTAAAAAGGGGAGTAGGGGGCGGGACAAGAACTTACTCAAAGTCCCCCAACAACCAGGGGATTTAGGGGCATCTCCGAGGAATAAATAGTTTTAACCCAAGCGTATTGGTAACCGTAGGATTATCGTAGGATTAAGGAATTTAGCAGACCTCGATCGCCCTTAATTTTATTGTGGTTATATAAAAAAATGTTTCCTGAGATGTAAATTAGATATCTCCAAAAAGGAAGCTGAAATCCTTACTACGGTTGAGTCGATATCTAAATTTGATCGATATCTGCGAGAGAAACTCGGCTTCAAGAAGCCGAGATCCCTTAGTACCGAGGATTTCTGCGATCCAGGGCGATCGCTCATCAATATCAGTGAAAACTCTGAGATGTAATAACAGGTCGATCGCGATCGAGTGATTCGCCAGCATTTGTTAAGCTAGACTCCTCCCAGCGATATCAAAATATCTCCTTGTCAAAGTCAATTAGCTTTCAGTCAAGTGCTTATTTCCTAAGTTTTTGCTGCTTTACTTATTTTTCGTACCTGCGCGGCGTGTAAACCCAAACATCTCCATATTTGCGGGGAATAATCCGAGTTTGACTCGAACCGACAATCACTAAAGTTCTCATGTCTGCGTCTTGTGGCTGGAATTCGCCGAGGGTGCAAACCCGCACAGATTGACCGGGCCGGCCGAGGTTTCGCCCTAGTATGACGGGGGTTTTAATATCGCGACTTTGCAACAAAATCTCGATCGCCCTTCCGAGTTGCCAAATCCGCTGTTTCGAGATGGGATTGTAAAATGCCATAACTAAATCGGCTGCTGCTGCTGCCGCAATCCGCTGTTCAATGACCTCCCAGGGCTTGAGAATATCCGAAAGCGAAATCACGCAAAAATCATGTCCGAGGGGTGCTCCGATCGCAGCAGCGGCCGCCTGCATGGCTGAAATGCCCGGTGCCACCCGAATATCAATGCCTTGCCATTCGGGTTTGGCATCAAAGTCGATCGCCTCAAACACCGCTGCAGCCATCGCAAAAATACCCGGATCTCCTGACGAAACCACGGCTACAGATTTTCCTGATGCTGCTAAATCTAGGGCAAAACGGGCGCGATCTATCTCTTCGCGGTTGTCGGAATCGTGTCGCTTTTGTCCTTCCCGCAAGGTTCCAGCTAAGTCGAGATAAAATTTGTAACCCACCCAATCCGTGGCTTCGCGCAGAATTTCCTTAACCTCCGGCGACATCCACTGCGCGCCTCCTGGGCCGGTACCGACGATCGCCAGTTTGCCGCGGCTAACTCCGATCGCCCTAGCATCAAAGGGTTGGGCGGCTAGGGCGATCGCGCAATTCACGGAGTTTGGGCGATCGTACTCGATTAAGTGACTGTTTGCACCGGCTGCTGTCAGGGCAATTTGTGCGACATTATTTTCGATGAATTCAATTGAGTCTAATTCGACAAGTTCGGAGAGATTGAAAAAGCGAACGGGGACTTTAAAATATTGTGAAACTGCTTCAAGTGCCGGATTTCCCATCTCCTCTTTTAATGCAAAAAATCCAGCAACAGAAGCTGGGGCTAAACCTGCATTTTCCAAGACTTGCTGGACAAATGAAGCCGCTATTTCCGGCTCAATATTCGATAGCTTTGTGAGTGCAACTGCCACAATTTGCGGATGGTAAACTAAACAATCGGGTGTTGGCGCAATTGCTTTTTCGGTGACGCGGATCGTCAATTTTGCGTCGGGGGCGATCGGCAAATTGCTCTCGGAAAGCCAGCTTGCAGCCCCTTCTAGGCGTACTTTTGCCCCGGCGAGCAAATTTGAAATAAAAGTCTTCGCGTCCTCTGGATTCGCTAAATAATAGCCTTGGGGAGGACTCAGCAACGCGGTGCGAAACCGAATATCTCCGGTTGTGGTAATTGCAGGTTGTACGCCCAGGGCTGCTGCAATCTCTCTGGCCAAATCATTAACGCCGTGCAAACCGCCCAGCAGCGGTACGACGGCGCTTCCGTCTTCTGCGACGGCTAAAACTGGCGGTTCGGCGCGTTTGTCTGACAGCAGCGGGGCGAGGGTACGGATGATTATTCCGGCGGCGCAGATGCCGATGATTGGGGTTTCGGTTGCAAATAATTCCCGCAATGTTTCGCCGAAGTTGCTAAAGTTGAGGTCTGTGTTGGATGTGCGATCGATTAAACCGTAAATCTGGGAACCGGGGAAATGTGCGGAGATTTTTTTGGCGATCGGCAGGCTGTTTTGACCTAAGATAAAAATTGCGGGAGGAACTCGATTCACGGTTGTAAATATGGCTGTGTTTGGATGGGTTTGATTATTTTAATCGGTGCTTACTTTAATAAGACATAGTTGATGAACCGCGAAGGCGCGAAGTAAGAGAAAGCAGAAGTTTATCTGTTTTGTTCTGTCTGTCAGTGGCACAGGCATCTTGCCTGTGCATTTCTGCAATTAGTCTATCATTAAAAGAAGCAAATATTTCGAGGTAGGGCTGTGAAACGCATTGTCTTAATTGCAGGTTTTGAATCTTTTAATGCTGATTTGTACCGCAAAGCGGCTGAGTTGGCTGTTGGTGGCTGTCAGGGATTGGAAGTAAGGGTTTTTAGCGATCGCGCCCTCGCAGACGAACCTGACGCTGTAGCAGCCGCCCTCTTGAATGCTGATGTGTTTTTCGGGAGTTTGCTGTTTGATTATGATGCGGTAATGTGGCTGCGGGAAAGGGTGCAAAATATTCCGATTCGCCTGGTTTTTGAGTCGGCGTTGGAATTGATGAGTCTTACTCAAATCGGCGCTTTTAAAATTGGCGACAAACCGAAGGGAATGCCGAAGCCTGTTAAGTTTATTCTAGATAAGTTCAGCAATGGGCGAGAAGAAGATAAGCTGGCTGGTTATATTAGCTTTTTGAAGGTGGGGCCGAAGTTATTAAAATATGTGCCAGTGCAAAAAGTGCAAGATTTGCGTAACTGGCTGATTATTTATGGTTACTGGAATGCGGGCGGTGCGGATAATGTTGTCTCGATGTTTTGGATTATTGCCGAAAAGTATTTGGGGCTGAAGGTTGCAGAAATTCCGCCGCCTGTGGAAACTCCCAATATGGGTTTATTGCATCCTGATTATAATGGTTATTTTGAATCGCCTCGGCAATATTTGGATTGGTATCTCGGTAATCACATTGGTAGAAGTGGGCAAGATGCCCGTTCCACAAAATTTGGAACCAATGGCTTCCCTAATTCCAACGAAGTAAAATCCCCTGTTGTGGGAATTTTGCTTTACCGCAAGCACGTTATCACCAAGCAGCCTTATATTCCTCAATTAATTCGCTATTTTGAAGATGCGGGAATTGTGCCTTTGCCGATTTTTATCAATGGCGTTGAAGGCCATGTGGCGGTGCGGGATTGGATGACGACTGCTGATGAAACTGCGCGGCGAAAACAAGGCAATATTGAAACTCTTTCGCTTTCTAAAGATGCTGTGGAAGTTGATGCGATTGTTTCTACTATTGGCTTTCCTTTGGTTGGCGGGCCTGCTGGTTCGATGGAGGGTGGAAGGCAGGTGGAAGTTGCTAAGCGCATTTTAACTGCTAAAAATGTACCTTATTTTGTGTCCGCACCTCTGCTGATTCAGGATATCCATTCTTGGACTCGTCAGGGGATTGGGGGTTTGCAAAGTGTGGTATTGTATGCTTTGCCTGAGTTGGATGGCGCGATCGATCCAGTGCCCCTGGGCGGTTTGGTGGGTGAGGATATTTATCTGGTGCCCGATCGCGCCAAACGCCTAACAAGTAGAATTAACAATTGGGTGAAACTGCGGCAAACTCCCCCATCTGAAAGGAAAATTGCGATTATTCTCTACGGGTTTCCTCCCGGTTACGGTGCGGCGGGTACGGCTGCTTTATTAAATGTACCGAAATCGCTGCTAAATTTCCTGTACAAACTTCAAGCAGCAGGTTATACAGTTGGAGAAATTCCGGCTGACGGTGAGGAGTTAATTCGCAGGGTGAAAGAGGCGGATGAGGCAACCGCAGATACAGGCGGATTAACGCGGATGAACGCAGATACGGAGGGAGTTTACGGCAATACTGTTAATGTTAAAACTCTGGAGAAATGGCTGGGCTATCTGTTAACAAGTCGTATCGAAAAACAGTGGAAATCTTTAACGGGTACGGGCATTAAGACGGAGGGCGACGAGTTCCAAATCGGTGGCGTTCAACTGGGGAATGTTTGGATAGGTTTGCAGCCGCCGCTGGGAATTTCGGGCGATCCGATGCGCTTAATGTTCGATCACGATTTGACGCCTCACCCTCAATACGCTGCTTTTTACAAGTGGCTGCAAAATGATTTGCAAGCTGATGCTGTGGTTCACTTCGGAATGCACGGCACTGTTGAATGGTTGCCCGGTTCTCCTCTGGGAAATACTGGCTATTCTTGGTCGGATATTTTGTTGGGAAGTTTGCCGAATCTTTATATCTATGCCGCCAACAATCCCTCGGAATCGATGTTAGCAAAACGGCGCGGTTACGGTGTTTTGATTTCTCACAACGTGCCGCCCTACGGCCGCGCGGGTTTGTACAAGGAATTGATGGCTTTGCGGGATTTGATTGCGGAATATCGGGAAGATACGGCAAAGAATTATGTGCTGAAGGAGGCTATTTGTAAGAAAGTTTTAGATAGCGGTTTGGAGGCTGATTGTCCGTTTGATGAGGCTCGCAAGTTGGGTATTGCTTTTAATTTTGAGACAGTGGGAATGTTCAGTGCTGATGCTTTTAACCGCTATTTGGTGAAGTTGTACGAGTATTTGCAGGTGGTGGAATGCCGCTTGTTTTCTTCTGGTTTGCACGTTCTCGGAGAACCGCCTAATTCTGAGGAAATGACCTCTTATCTTGAGGCTTATTTTGGGGATAAATTATCACAGGAACAGGTGAAAACAATTGTTTCACAAACAAGCACAGGCAAGATGCCTGTGCCACAAGAGGGGTTTGATGGGGTTTTTGAGGAAGGTTTGTTGGTGCGGGATTTGTTGTTGCAAACTTCGGATGAGTTGACTAATCTTTTGCGGGGTTTGAATGGGGAATATATTCTGCCTGCACCGGGGGGGGATTTGTTGCGGGATGGGGCTGGGGTGTTGCCAACTGGTCGGAATATTCACGCTTTAGATCCTTATCGGATGCCTTCTCCGGCAGCTTATGAAAGAGGCCGCGAAATTGCTCGAAAAATTATTGATAAGCACCTTAAGGAACAGGGGAATTATCCTGAGACTGTGGCAGTGATGCTGTGGGGTTTGGATGCGATTAAAACGCGGGGCGAATCTATTGGAATTCTGCTAGAATTGGTGGGGGCTGAACCTCTAAAAGAAGGTACTGGCCGCATTGTTCGCTATGAATTAAAACCGTTAGCTGATGTCGGTCATCCCCGGATTGATGTGTTGGGAAATCTTTCGGGTATTTTCCGAGATAGCTTTGTGAATATTATTGAATTGTTGGATGATTTGTTCGTGCGGGCGGCGGATGCTGATGAACCGGAATCGGAGAATTTTATTCGTAAACACGCTTTAATTTTGCAGGAAAAAGGTGTGCAGAATTATTCGGCAAGGTTGTTTTCTAATCCGGCTGGGGATTTTGGTTCTTTGGTTAACGATAGGGTTGTTGATGGTAGTTGGGAATCGGGGGATGAGTTGGGGAAAACTTGGGAAAGCCGCAATGTTTTTAGTTACGGGAGAAAGGATAAGGGGGAAGCGAGGCCGGAGGTTTTGACTCAGTTGTTGCAAGGGTGCGATCGCATAATTCAAGAAATTGATTCTGTGGAATACGGTTTGACTGATATTCAAGAGTATTATGCGAATACTGGCGGTTTGAAAAAAGCCGCAGAAAAGCAGCGCGGCAAAAAGGTTAACACGAGTTTTGTAGAAAGTTTTTCTCAGGATACCACTCCGCGCAATTTAGAATATTTGCTGCGCTTGGAATATCGAACTAAGTTGCTAAATCCTAAGTGGGCTAACGCGATGGTCAATCAAGGTTCGGGCGGCGCTTATGAAATTTCCCAGCGGATGACGGCGTTAATTGGTTGGGGCGGAACGGCTGATTTTACTGATGGTTGGGTTTACGATCAGGCGGCTGATACTTATGCTTTAGATCAGGAAATGGCGCAGAAGTTGCGGGATGCTAATCCTGAAGCTTTTCGCAATATTGTAGGGCGAATGTTGGAGGCTAACGGGCGGGGTTTTTGGCTGCCGGATGCGGATAAGTTGCAGCAGTTGCGCGAGTTGTACGAGTTAACAGATGAGAAGATTGAAGGGGTGACAGTGTAGTTTTTTTTAGTCTAAATATTTAGGGGCGGGCTAGAAGCCCAACCCCTACTCCCCACAATAGTTTCAAAATGTTTCAGGTGCAAGTTAGGGGCGCGACTATTAAATACCTCGATCGCCCTGCGGTTTTGCTACAGGAACTGACGGTTTCTTATTGGGAGAATTAAAAGCTCGATCAACCATATCTCCAAAGGGAACAAACTGCGGTGCAGATGATTGAGTTCCTGTTCTGAACGTTGTAACTGGCCCACCGCCGTCTTGGGCAAAATTAATCAATCTCGTTAAAGCATCACCGGGATTTTTAGCATTGCGCTTGTCTAGGGTGAAAAGCAGATTTTGAGAGTTGCAGCGCCCCCGTCCGTTGACGTAACAAACTACTGGCAAGTTATTAACAATTCCTGTTGTTAACTGCAAGCTGCTCAATCTTCCGCCATTCTGGGCAACAGCTTTGGTCAATCTATTGGAAACAATTTGACAGCGCTGCCAAGGTGTATATTCGCGGCCGAACTCGGTAGATTTCCAAAGAATCATTGGATCTGTCGTGACATTTCCGCGCCGCGCAATTGTGACAAAATTGCGACCGGACGTAACGCACTGAAATGTTGTTCTAGTGCTATTCAAAGAGTTGCTGGCTGGAGCTGCTTGCACTTGGCTTGCCAAGGCGACAGTACCGGCGAAAACTAAAGCGGATGCTAATAAGGGTGCAGTCAATTTCATAATAACTCCTGCCGCTAAGGCAGCTAAATTTATGTAGGAAGTCATAGTTGTAGGGACAGGGCAGTGTCCTGTCCCTGCCTATTCACATTCTGCTGGTTGACTGTCGCACCCGGATATTTTTCAAATATTAAATTAGGTTAGTTGCACCTCATATCTGTAGGTACATGGCTCTGCCGTGTCTTTGTTTCAAAACTTGGGAACGCGGCTTTAGGGAGACGGCAGATCCGTGTCCTTGTTTCAAAACTTCCAGGTTACGGCGGCACAAGTTTCCTAGATAGTCTTTTTAGCTACATTCTGCAAAGCCAGGAGAGTCAACAATGGTAAGTAATACCATTTTTTTAAAGATGTGATAGACTTGTGTAAAAAGTAAAGGAGAGAATTACAATGTCTGGTCGTCCTCATATAAAGATTACCGAATCAGTAGAAAACTTACGAGAAATCCTCAAAAATCAAAAAATAATCCTAGCTTATAACAAAGTTCAAATGCTTTATTTATTTCAGTCAAAACAAGTAGAAACTGTGCGGGAAGTATCCACAGTTTTAGGTAAAAGTGAGGCAACGATTCATCGCTGGCTCTTTCAATATAAAGAGGGCGGTCTGGAAAATTTGTTAAAAAATAGGCAGGTTTTCGGTCGCCCAAAAAAGTTATCAGTTGAAATAGCAGCGACCTTGCAACAAGAGTTGAGAGATCCCGAAGGGTTTCAGAGTTATAAAGAAGTTCATCTTTGGCTTTGGCTCTGGTTGATTAAAGGAATAGCCAGTAGTTACCCGGCTGTATATTCTTTAGTTAGAGGGGAATTAAAAAGTAAATTAAAAATTCCCAGACCTCGCAGTATTTCTCAGAAATCTACGGCAATTAATGAATTTAAAAATAACTTGCATCAACAGATAAAAGCTTTACTACAAAAAGCTTTACCTCAAGTAAACCAATATAAAAAAGTTACTTATTGGTGTAGTGATGAAACGCGGATAGGGCTGCATACAATTCGTCGGCGCAAGCTGACGCTTTCAGGCGTAAAGCCCATGGGGAAGCATCAATGGAAATTTGAGTGCTTTTGGCTGTATGGGGCAGTATCAATCGCTAGTGGAAAGAGTTTTTTTTGGGAGTTTTCGCATTTAGACAAAGTTTGTTTTGGAACATACTTACAACTTTTGTCAATACAATATCAGTCATCAATTACACATCATTCAAGTTGATAACGCACCCGCTCATAAGTTGGACTCATCTGAATTACCAGACAATGTTATTTTACTATTTCAGCCTCCGGCTTGTCCAGAAGTAAATCCCACAGAAAGAGTGTGGGAATCTCTGAAAGATTTTTTAGCGAAAGTCGGTGTTTAGTAATCTTGACGAACTCCGCACAAAAGTCAAGGAAATTTTGGCATCTTTCACGCCCGATCGTCATTGGTTTTCTCACCGGATGGTCTTGGATTTTACATTCTTTATCTCTATCACATCTTTAAAAAAATGGTATAACCCAAAATGTTTTGAATTCATCACGATAGTAGATATTTGACAAGTAGTCCGATCGCATTTCAACCCTTCCCAAACCTCAAATTCGGTCAGATTCGGCATCATAATGTCGATAAAAATTGCTTGCGGTTGCTCAAAGAGCAGCCGCACCCAAACCTTCAGCACCGCTGGCGACCTCGATCGCGGTACAATGAATTTCTGCCAGCAAGTTTTTCAGCAAATACCGAAAAACTATCTTCATTCTCCACAATCAAAACTTTTGCTGCTGAATCCGGCGCTGGCGATGGCCCGGAACCCCGCAAGCTACGAGAATTTGCGCTTGCCAGCGATATTTCATCTCCCTTAGCAGCAGACATTTCCAAAGGTTTTTCTTCCTCTCCAGGATACATAATCGGCAGTGTGACAAAAAAAGTTGAACCCACTCCGGGTGAACTTGTGATTTCAATGCTTCCCCCCAGAAATTCCGCCAGTTTTTTGCACAGAGACAATCCCAATCCCGTGCCTTTGACGCGCTTCTGCAAGGGGTTTTCTAGTTGGACAAATTCTTCAAAAATCCGCCTTTGGTCGGCTGTGGGAATGCCGAGACCCGTATCTGCTACTGAAAAAGTAACTGTTCCCTCTTCTCCCATTTCCGCAGCAACTCGAACTTCACCTGCTTCGGTAAATTTGAGGGCATTAGAAATCAGATTTCGCAAAATCTGAGAAACTTTTCCCTCGTCGGTTGTAAGGATTGGAAGTTCGAGAGGATCTTCAAAAATTAGAGAAACGGCAGAGTTTGGGGGAAGCAGGGGGCGCATCATTCCTCGCAGGGCGCTGAACAAATCTTCGACTTCAAAATCAGCCAAGCGAACAGTTAGTTTTCCGGCTTCCACTTTGGCTAAATCTAAGGAGTCGTTGACAAGTTCTGCGAGAGACTCGGCAGATTTATGAATGTAATTTACTTGCTTTTCCTGTTCGGCTGAAAGTTCTCCGTCTAGGCGATGTAACAATATTTCGGAAAGGCTTAGAATTGCCGTTAGCGGAGTGCGAAACTCGTGGCTCATATTGGAGAGAAAGCTGGTTTTGAGTTCGCTGGCGCGCCGGAGAGATTCGGCTTTGTCGTTCAATTCAGCGTAAAGTGCCAGAACTCCGCGATTGGTATCTTCTAGTTGTTGATTTAATTGTACGAGTTCTTCTTGACGCTGGCGGAGTTCGTCTAAAGTGCGTAGTAATTCTTGATTTTGCTGCTGAATTTCGGCATAAGGATCTTCGGGAATTTGGCGCGCTAGTTTGTCAACTAATTGATTGAGTTCGATCGCACTCAGCGCAGGCATATGTTTGGAAAACTGCTTAATTAATTGTACAGCCGTTCCGCGATCGGGCCCAGAGTCGATTTTCACTTCGTCCATCAACCGTTTCGCTGCTGCTAAACCGAGTCCCGCGCCGGTTTGCGATCGAAAATTGGGACTCAACACAGCCGGTAAATCAGCAATTCCCGGCCCGGTGTCGGAAATCCGAGTCCGAAAAATTTGGGGCGATTCCCCTTCCACAATGAATTCTACTTTGCCGCCGCCTGCATATTTGAAAGCATTGCGCGCAATTTCGGAAACTGCTGTGGCGATGCGGGTTTGTACTTGGGAATCGAATCCCAGCCCTTTAGCAATTTGGCGAGCTCTTTGGCGTACTTGTACGATGTCTTGTTCAAAGCGGACTTCCGTCGTCAGGATTGGGTAACTCACGCTGCTTCTCTCACCTTGGCTACTATAACTGTCATGTCATCGCGAGTGCGTTTGAAGTCCCGGTAGAGCACGCCTGCGATTAAAGCAGGATGTCGGGAGGCTAAACCCGGGTAGCGGTTTAAATTCCACTGCGCCGCCAAACCGTCGGAGTGCATGATGAGTAGGGACTGCTGCGACCAAGGATAGACAAATTCTGCTACTTTTCGCATCATATGTCCAACTGTGCCGTTGTAGGAAACCATGCTGCGGCTTTGGTTATCTGTGACAACTACACCGCTGATGTTGCCAATTCCGGCAAAACAAATTGTTTGTTGGGTAGGATCGATTTGGGCGATCGCCACCGCCGCTCCTCTGGTATTTTTTAAAGCAGTGTGCGCCTTCTCTAAAATTGCTTTCGGCCCAAGTTGAGCGTTTTCCTCAAATACGCGCACTGCTTCGCCAGAGGCTTCCTGGGCCAAATCCCCGTAGCCGAGCCCGTCTGCAACTAAAATCAGGTTTTTGTCAAGGTGATTTTCTGCCGCCCACGAATCCCCACAAATTTGCTCTCCTGCTTTGGGCAAGTTGACAACCCCAAATTCCAAGTAACTGCTGTTTTGGGAGGCTTCCCGGCTATTTTGGGTCGGTTCCAGCCGCGCTAATAAGGCTGTACCCAGTTTCGGTACAGAATGAATATCAAAAAAAGTAGAGAGGCGTTTAATTGCCCCCAGTCCGGTTCCCGGAGTTCCCGCTGTAGAAAAACCATCCCGCAGACACAGCGTGACATTTGCCATTCCCTGCCCCTGGTCTAGCGCTACTATTTCAATGCTATATCCTGCCGCTGTTTTTAATGTTCGCAGCAAAAGTTCTCCTTCGCGGGCGTGCTTGACGAGGTTTTTTGCTGCTTCGGTGGTAACAATTGCCACTTTACCGCGATCGGTCTCGTTAAATTCGACTTCCGTCGCGAGGGCGACTGCGATTCGCCGCGCTTCTCCGACTTGACTTTCTTCTGTTACGGGCAGGGCTACAGCATCTATCATTTTTTATCAGCTCTCATAATGAAATCCTCCATACGCCAACCCTCTCCGGGTATGGTGTGGGATTCCAAGAATCACTTCTTGGCTTTGCTGGTTACTCTTTATACCAATTTAAAAAATAATACAACTATACGCAAGCTCCAAACCCCGATTGTCCTCACTCATTCCCAATTCTTTAATCTAAAATCTCAACTCTCAAATCGTATTACTTCTTCAGCGCCAGCGGACGATCGCAATTTTAGTCCCCTTACCCACTTTGGAAACAATCTCAAATTCGTGCATCAACCGTTTAGAACCACTGAGTCCCAAACCCAAACCGTTATTAGAAGTATAACCGTCAGTCATTGCCAATTCGATGTCTGGAATTCCCGGGCCCTTGTCTTCAAATATCAGCCGCAGCCCTTTGCGGGGTCCTAATTGGAGCGTTTCGATAGTTACAGTTCCCCCTTTTCCGTAGTCTACAGTATTGCGGGCGAGTTCGCTGGCTGCGGTAACGATTTTCGTTTGGTCTAATAAACCGAATCCCATTGCTACAGCCCAAGTTCGCACTTGCTGTCGGACGTGGACTATATCGGATGACGATCGGATTTCTAGTGTCTCACGTTTTGACATGGCGGCTACTGTACCAAAATAGAACTTCTCCACAAAACATAGGACTTACGCTCATCAACTTAGTTTCTCCTAATAGGACTTACGCACTTACTACGATTTTCTCTCTATAGAGAACATAGTGAAGCAATCTCAAACCCTTGATTTAACCCTCTTGAGTGCGTAAGCCCTGTCCTCAGAAATCTTCAGTTTGTCCACAAGGTATCTACAAACAAACTAGGTTTCTTTACTGCCTGTGCCTCAGTCATGGGACAATTGATCGACTGCTTACGGTTGCTCGTCAGGAGAGAAACCCAAGGATTTTCTCAACAAAATCATGCCTTTTTCAACGCTTAAAGCTGTGCGAACTCCTGTCAGGGAAAGCCCCAACTCAACGAGCGTGATCGCAACTGCTGGCTGCATCCCGACAACAACTGTTTCAGCATCTAAAATTCGCGACATACTAGCGATATTGTTGATAATACGACCGATAAAAGAATCTACTATTTCTAGAGAAGAGATTTCTATTAAAACACCTTTTACGCCTGTTTTGACGATGCGGTTTGTCAGGTCGTCTTGCAGCGTCATTGCCAAGCGGTCGTGCATATCTACTTGAATTGTTACTAGCAGAAATTCTCCCATTTGAAGTATCGGTATCCGTTCCACAAATCCACCTCTATTTTAATTTTCACTTAATTTTTATACCCAGAGGCAATATTTTTTATCTTTCCTCTTGAATATTTCTTATAGTTAAACCTTGGCGCTGCAAAGCGACTTTAAAAGCATCTGCTAAAGTAGCTTTTGTGAGAATATCCTGCAAGTCAACTCCTAAATGAACTATGGTTTGAGCTATTTGCGGGCGAATGCCGCTGATGATGCACTCAGTACCCATTAAACGGGCGGCAGCGACAGTTTTTAATAAATGTTGAGCAACTAAAGTGTCAACAGTCGGCACCCCTGTAATGTCTAAAATCGCAAATTCGGAGCCGGTTTCCATGATTTCCTGCAACAGAGTTTCCATGACTATTTGAGTGCGGGCGCTGTCGAGAGTCCCGATCATGGGTAAAGCGAGAATTCCTTGCCAAAGTTTGACTACGGGTGTTGACAATTCGAGCATTTCTTGCTGCTGGCGTTCAATGACTTCTTCGCGAGCTTTGAGAAAAATTTCTGTCACCCAAAGGCCAAGCTGGTCTAATAAACTGGTGGAAAGCCAAAGTTGTTCGACAAGTGCGTCGCGGTTTTCTGTCAGTTCATGACAAAGCCGATCGAACAATGGCTTTTTGAAGCATAAAATGAAACTCGCTATCTCTGAGGGAGTAAAGCCTCTCTGAACGCGCGATCGCGAAACTTCTGCTAGCAACATCCGCATATTTTCCCATTCGGGTGTCTGGATGTCGCTAAAGTTACCGTGCCCGACTGCAATGTGGAGCAATTGCAGAAACTCTTGACACTCGGAGCGCAATTCTTTGGCTCTCATCAAGTCGTCCCGCCGCAGCCCGGTATTTTGCAGTTCTTTGAGCCAGTCTGCTAGTAACTCTGCTTTGTGTCTTTGTAGGATTTCCGTGATCGTGTTATTGCTTGTGAGTTCCATTAAAATTATCTCCTGCTTAGCAATTGGGATGAAGTTGTACGAGCGAGCGCACTTGAGTTTTTTTTGATGGGGCAACTTCTGAGTTTAGCTCACAGTTTGCTGTTTGCGATCAAGGGTTAAGTACCTAATTGTAAAATGCGTTTGACGATCGCACTGGTAGAACTCGGAACTTCTATTTCTATCAAGGAAATCTTGCCACCTCCGGCGATAACGGCCGGTGCTTCCGGCAGAGTTTCGACTTGATAGTCGCCTCCTTTAACGTATATATCAGGCTTCAGGATATTTATCAGTTTAGTTGCTGTAATCTCGGAAAAAATTACTACGGCGTCTACTGGTTTGAGAGCGGCTAACACTTCGGCTCGCTGATTTTCCGGTACGATCGGGCGGGGCGGCAATCCTGGCTGCTGCGGTTTGATAGCTTGCACGCTGGCGTCGCTATTCAAGCCCACCACGAGCGATCGCCCCAATTTTTTTGCTGCCTGCAAATAGCGGACGTGGCCGCAGTGCAGAATATCGAAGCAGCCGTTAGTAAACACGATCGGACGCCACTTGTCCGGATCGGATGCGATCGATCTTTCCAGTTCTCTCAACGTGTAAACACTAGAAATCATTGCAGTCATTACCAACAAATTTTAACAGCGATAAAATATCCTACCAAAAAATGTGAATTTTTGCACTTTTGCTCTTGAATAATTCATCCCTCAATCTGCCAATAATTAGTAGTTGGCGATTAGTAATGAGTATTTAGTAATTGGTCACTTTTAAGCAAGAAGGAAAAACTCAAAATGATCGGCGCCGAAGCTGATAGGGAAAACAGAATTCCACAGGAAAAAACTGCTACTCCTGTATGTGTGATTGCCGCATCGTGCTGTTGGTAATTGGAGGTTAAAAAGGTTGGGAAACAATTATTTATTCCCGCCCTCTCTTATATCAATTACTATAAGACAGGGGATGAGAGTTCCACCGCATCGGGCAGGCTATCGGGTAGTGAGAACCCTAGGGGGTGAAACCCAGCGAAACGCGCTCCTCCTGTGTCTATTATTTCTGACACCGTCGCGCGAGCGAAAGCTAGTTAAAAGCACCGAACCCAAGCGTGCAGAACTCATCTTTACGCTGGATTCGTCAGACTATAGAAAAAGCCAGCAGTTGCTTGCTGCAGTTTCTGGGCGCTATCTTGACCAAGCCTTACAGCCACCCCAGAAGCTTACAGCCTCCTGTGTCCCACTCAGTATAGCTGTGCAAAAACTCGACCTTTTGGGTCGCAACCGCAGCCTGTGAAAACCCAGAGGAAAGTCGAGGTCGGTACCCGAAACAGCTATTTTGGTGGAAAATAGCTTAACTCGTTCAACAAAATCCACTCAACTACCCCCTTGAATCTAACGGTGTAGAATTATCTAACACGAATTTATGAAAGCAAGTAATAGCCGTCAATTTTCTTCAGTAGCTGCTCGAACTCTCAAAGTAGTCGGGATTATCTTGATTCTCTCTGCTTTGCTTGACTGCATTGTTCTGTCGCTGCCGGGAGAAAGTTCAGACCTTCTCAATCGAGGCTGGCAGTTAAGTGCTGCAACTCAGATAGTTGACAGGGGCATTATTCCTTTGATCGGTATTGCCCTCCTGATGACTGGCTTTTGGGTTGACAGCAGCAGTGGAGTCTCTATTGAGCGACGCAAGGTTTGGCTGGACTTGCGATTCTGGGCGCTGTTGATTTCCAGCTTGTTAGGTCTAGTTTACCTATCTCTGGTTCCCGTTCACCTCAACAATACTCGTTTGGAACTCAAGGATGCTCTGGCTCAAGTCGATCAAGAAGCGGGACAAGCGGAAGGTCAACTTGAGGCACAACTTAAAAGCGCTCAATTTAAAGCTCAGGTAGAACAGCTCAAAAGCCAGCGTCGCACCCAGATAGGGGCGCTGCTGGAAGACGACGGGAAGCTGCAACAAGCACTCAAGAGTCCAGATGTTCCCAAGGAATTGAAAGCTGTGCTTCAGGAGTCAAAAAATGACCCGAAAGCCCTCGACAAGTTCCTGGAACAGCAAGCTCAAGAACTTCCTACTCAAGCTCGCAACGAGATTCGCACCCGCAAGCAACAAAAAGAGAAAGAGTTAAGAACTCGATCGAGAAATTCGAGTTTACAGACGGGAATCAGCAGTTTGCTGTTAGCGATAGGCTACATTACTGTTGGTTGGACGGGATTGAGAAGTATGGGAATTCTGCGGTTCGGCCGCCGCAAAAATTGACCGGCGCTGGCAGGGATCGCGCTGGTCGAAACATCCCTGAGAAATAGTTTGTTTACCCAATAGTTTGCCATTACTGAAAGCTGGGAATGTTCTCAATTTATATTCTGACTTACAACGAAGAGATTGATATCGCCGCTTGCATTGAATCGGCACGGCTTTGTGACGATATCATTGTAGTTGATTCTTTCAGCACCGATCGCACCCTTGAGATTGTTCAGAACTATGCCGTGCAAACTGTGCAGCACCGCTTTGAAACTCATGGACGCCAGCGGACTTGGATGCTCCAAGAAGTGCCGTGCAAGTACGAATGGGTTTACATACTCGAAGCTGACGAGCGGATGACGCCTGCACTGTTTGCTGAATGCTTAAAGGCGATCGAAAGTCAAGAATATATCGGCTATTACGTAGCTGAAAAAGTAATATTTATGGAGCGCTGGATTCGCCGCAGCACTCAATATCCCCGCTATCAAATGCGCCTGTTTCGCAAAGACCGAGTGTGGTTTACTGACTACGGTCACACTGAACGGGAAGTCTGGAACGGGCCTACTCACTTTTTGAAGGAAACCTACCCTCACTATACTTGCAGCAAAGGTCTTTCCCGCTGGATTGAAAAGCACAACCGCTACTCGACTGACGAGGCGGCTGAAACTCTCCGTCAATTAGAAGCGGGTCAAGTAAATTGGTGGGGTTTATTGTTTGGCGCGTCGGAGGTGGAAAGGCGCCGCGCTTTGAAAGATTTTTCTTTACGCTTGCCTTTGCGGCCTGTGGTGCGCTTTTTCTATATGTATATATTACTCGGCGGATTTCTTGACGGCCAAGCGGGATTGGCTTGGTGCACGCTGCAAGCTTTTTATGAATATCTAATTTTGCTGAAAGTTTGGGAAATGAAGCATCTACCACTGCCAACTTTAGAGGTAGCGGCAGAACAATCTATTTCGGAAGTAGTAACAGTTGAGCCGTCAAAAGTTTCTTATAATCTTGGCGCTTCCGATACTCGAAATTAAAAATTGGTAATAGGTACGCTCGCCTAGCCCTAGTATTTGCAACTTGTACGTTCGCGCTTCCCCGCCGCTCGGAGTCGAGGGGTAGTCGAAGTGTTTAGAAGTGGTATTATATCCTTTCCGTTTGCATCGAAATTATTCATCTCTCTCTTCTCTTCCTCTGTGAGTTCTGCGTACTCTGCGGTTAAATCATTCCTCTGCAACCGGAATTAATATTAAATCCCTTAAATCTGAAGAAAGCGAATCTGTTGCAGAACTTCCTTCTTTCGCCACAACAACAAAACAGAAAAAACCCGATTTCTCCAAGAAACCGGGTTTCTGAATACCCTCAAATTTTTAGGTTTAATAAAGTTTTGATTCTTCTTAGCTCAAAACTCTCACGACTCACAACTTAAAACTCTTGAGATTTGGCTGTTGTTTTTGCCCGATCGAGCTTTAAAATCAACACCCCCAAAGGTGGCAAACACAAGTCGATCGAATAAGCACTGTTGTGGAACCACCACTCCTCAGTCCACTTGCCCCCCAAATTCCCCATATTGCTGCCGCCGTATTCCCGCGCGTCGCTGTTAAACAACTCCGTATAGAAACCTGGTTCCGGCACTCCTACGCGATAGTGAGAGTGCGGCTGCGGCGTAAAATTGCACACCGTCACCACAAACTCGTCGCCATCCTTCTCTCGGCGCATAAATGCCACGACACTGTGTCGGTTGTCGCTGCAATCAATCCACTCAAACCCATCCTCAGCAAAATCTTGACTGTAAAGTGCCGTTTCGCTGCGGTACAAATTGTTCAAATCCTTAAAAAACAGCTTCAACTTTTGGTGTGGCTCGAATTGCAGCAACTGCCACTGCAAATCCCCCCAAACGTTCCACTCGTGCCACTGGCCGAACTCCATCCCCATAAAGATCGTTTTCTTTCCGGGATGAGCAAACATAAAAGTAAACAAACACCGCACGTTTGCAAACTTTTGCCATTCGTCCCCTGGCATTTTCCCGATGATGTGGGCTTTGCCGTGGACTACTTCATCGTGGGACAAAGCCAGCATGAAATTCTCGCTGTGGTTGTACCACATACTGAAAGTTATGTTGTTTTGGTGGAATTGGCGGAACCACGGATCCATGTGGTAATAGTCGAGCATATCGTGCATCCAACCCATGTTCCACTTCAGGTTGAAGCCCAAACCCCCTACATAGGTCGGCCAAGATACCATCGGCCAAGAGGTAGATTCTTCGGCGATCGACAGCGCACCTGGGAAATAGCTAAAAATTACGTGATTCGCCTGTCGCAGAAAATCTGCCGCCTCGATATTTTCCCGACCCCCGTACTGGTTGGTCAGCCATTCTCCCGGTTCACGGCAGTAATCCAAATAAAGCATCGAGGCTACGGCATCTACGCGAATCCCGTCGATGTGGTACTTGTCAAACCAGAACAGAGCGTTTGATACTAGGAAATTCCGCACTTCGTTGCGGCCGTAGTTAAATACTAGGGTTCCCCACTCTTTGTGCTCGCCCTTGCGGGGGTCGGCGTGTTCGTACAAGTGAGTTCCGTCAAAGAAAGCCAAACCGTGACCGTCTTTGGGGAAATGTCCCGGTACCCAGTCCACCAGTACGCCAATGCCGTTAGCGTGGCACTGGTCAACAAAATACATGAAATCTTCAGGTTTCCCGTAGCGGGAAGTTGGGGCGAAATAGCCGGTGACTTGATAGCCCCAAGAACCGTCGAAAGGATGTTCGGCGATGGGCAGCATTTCGATGTGAGTGAATCCCAAATCTTTGACGTAGGGAATCAGCCGATCGGCTAATTCCCGGTAAGTCAGAAAGCGCGCCCCAGGATTGAGTTCCGAAACCTGCACGGGGGGTTCTATTTCCCCATTTGGTAGCACGGCGGGTTCGTCAGTACCGGCGTGCAGCCAAGAACCGATGTGGCATTCGTAAACCGACACCGGCTGCGTCAGTTGGTCTGTGTGCCGCCGCTTTTCGATCCAAGCGCTATCGTGCCAAGTGTAGGTGCTTAAGTCCGTGACAATTGATGCTGTTTTCGGCCGCACTTCTTGCTGGAAACCGTAAGGATCGGACTTTTCGTAGGGATGTCCGTCTTGGTTTTTCACTTCGTATTTGTAGGAAGTTCCCACGGATAGTCCCGGAATAAATAATTCCCAGATGCCGTTTTGCGATTTCCGCATTTGATGTTTGCGGCCGTCCCAATAGTTGAAATCTCCTAAAACTGATACATTTCGGGCATTCGGGGCCCAAACGGCAAAATATACTCCTTTGATGCCGTCTACTTCGGTAAGGTGTGCCCCCAGTTTTTCGTAAATTCGGTGGTGATTGCCTTCTGAGAATAGATGTTGGTCGAATTCTGTGAGTTTGGGCGATCGAAAGGCGTAGGGATCGTAGATGAAGCGCTCGTGTTCCCCTTCTTTGACCCGCAATTGATAGTTTGCTAGTTCTGGGGTGTCGATCGTACATTCAAAAAAGTGAGGGTGATGCTCTGATTTCATCGGGTATTCGGCCCTGGCCTCCGGCAAAACTACGGATACCGCATCCACATTCGGCAGATAAGCTCGGACGACCCAGACTTTTTTGCCATTTTCTTCGATCGCGTGAGGGCCTAGCACTTCAAATGGATCGTGGTGCTGATTCCAAACAATGCGGTCAATCTGTTCAAAGGGGACGGTCGCGGGCATAAAACTACTTACCTCAATCTTTTAACTAAATGGCTTTCAAAACCTAGAGTGGCGCTGCACTTTACATTTCGATACATTTTTTATCGCTGATCCTACCACTGATTAGCATAATCTTGCCTGCTGCAGCTCCAGCGCGCGCCCTTGCACACACAGCAGGCTGTTGCCTTGCCGGCGGCCGAGCTGGGGTTTTACTGCTAACATCTAAGTATAGAAATATTAAAACAAATTGAAAAATTTATATTTTTTCCCAAATATCATTGACTTTTTATTTAATATGTGATATAAAAATTTTTCAAACTATTGTCGATTGGCCACTGCAGGAGGGTCAACCCTGTAAGTGTTGGGCAGCAGGTAATAGTTTACCTGGAAGTTTCAGGCAGGGACGATCGCCCGATCGGTAGAATTTCACATCCCGGAGGCTGGGTTTCCCCACAAAGTCGGTGAATTTGGGCAATACGCTCAAACAGCGAAGGATGAGTGAAGGATGCTCAACTCGGTATTGAGGAATCAAAGCTAAAGGACTCAGCATGGCGACAGCAGCCAGCAATATCTGCCATGCTCAAGGAATCGCCTACCAAACTAGCAGCATCCTACCAGCGACGGTGCAATAGGTTTAAAGCAGCACTGAGGCGCAACTGGAGCGAGTTTTGCCGAGGCAGGGTTAATACCGAACTGGCGCGGCGCCAATTGAATCATTAAACTGGCTTAAAACAGACGGGTCGATGTGCTTGCCCGCATCGGCGCGAAACTCGTAGTCAACAAATCGAGTAGCAATGCCGATGCTTTCATCCCGCCAGTTTTCGAGCATGCAAGTCTCTGCTTGCTTTCCTCTCGTCTGTGGGAACAGTGGCGGGGAAGGCAAGCGAGACTCGATAGAGTGCAAAATTTGCGTCGAGTCTCGCTTGCCTCCGGTTGATATTCAGTTGAAGCAGCAGCACTGGCAATGTCCTCAAACATCCTTTCACAGGCTTGAGTTTCAAAACGTCCAGGCCGGGAGTTAAATTTTCTACTTGAAAGGGAATGCTCTTGTAACGCAGCGAATCAGCGGACTTTGCTGCTGTAAGGGGACGTACTGAACTTTAGTAGTAAAAGCATCAGACAATCACTAACACCCAACTTGAGACCTAGACCGATGAGATGAAAAAATGCGAGGAGCGAACCATTTTTCACCCCGAGGCTAGGCTCGTTGGGCACCAACTCCGGGATAGCCCTAGTTAGGGAGTCTTTTTAGGAGCAGGGGCTGGGCTAGTAGGTGGAGTGGACTTTGGAGATGGAGAAGAAACAGGAGGAGTAGTAGTAGTGCCAGTGCCGCCAGTGCCACCAGCGCCGCCAGCGCCGCCCGGAGTGGGGCTAGAGCCACCGCCGCCGCCGGCATCTCCTCCGCAGGCGCCGAGGGCTACTGCCAAGCCCACTACCAAAGTCAAACGAATTAATCCCTTGTTCATAAAAACTCCTTAACATTGAAAACCCATCGCAAGGAAGGGAATAGTTTACTTGAGAAACAATGCTGGCACGAATAGCTCAACGATTCGCTCGTTGATTACAATACTGCATTTATTAATAAATTTCACATGGATTACGGCTAACCGGCAAAGATTTCTTTTTTTTTGGCAAATCCTGAAGTCAAAGAGACCAGTGGTAGGATGGGTTGGTTGGCTTGTGAGGTATCTTTGGTAAGGATAACCGATCAAACGCAGATGGCCACGACTGGCGATCTGGGAGACAAAAAACTCTTAACCTCAATCAAGCTGAAGCTACCCCACTTTACGTATTGGTGAACTCTATGACCGCTGCTATCAGATCCCCGGATTCTCGCCGCTCCCGATCGACCCGCAAGCCCGCTGCTGGCCCCGCCAAAAGCAAAGTTACTTCTATTGCCAAAGCTAGGCGGGCGAAGACAGGGCCGGTATTGCCCAACTACTCGACAGCCGACGAACAGGCTCAGGCTCAGCAGTCCGCATCGGTGCTGAAAGTCTTGCCAGCTCGCCAGCAGATGCCAGTGTGGTTGCGATCGCTCCTGCGGGCACAGCGCGCCTCCTCAGTGGCAGCAGTTATACTTTTGGGCGGTGCTCTGAGTCTCTATGGCTTGACTGTTTACGGCGAGCAGCGCTGGAGTCAGGAGTATCAAAAACTGGAAACTCTGCGCCTCCGGGAACAGCAGTTGAGTGCTTCTAGCGAAGTCTTGAAACACCAACTTGCTAAAGAAGCCCAAAATCCCGAAACTGGTTTGGCTCCGCAGAATCCTGGGGACACGATTTTCTTGCAGCCGGCCCCTGAAACCCGATCGCCCCTTGCGGCACCAAACTCTGAGCCCGCTCTTAAGAATCGAGTCGGTGTGGAAACACCGCTGGGCTATTAAACCTGTGTCAAAGCCGAGAGCGCCCGAGGGCCTGAGTGTCCGAGGGCCTGAGAATTGGAGGCTCTAATCTCCTTTTTGACTTTTTTGCAAGTCGCGATCGATTTTCGGCTTCCAACCGGAAGTTACAAATTAAAAATAATTAACACGACTTCAAAAAAAAGAATGCAACTGTAGGTCTGATCCAAACCCTGACAGGGATTGCTCATTCCCAAGTCTTGAAATTTATATTATAAAATCTAAATTATAAAATCTAAATTATAAATTCTAAAACGCTCTAACTTGCTATTGAATTTTTAATGCCATGAGCTACGACCCCCGTTTTGACCGCTACAGATCGCCGAATTTCAAACGCCCAAAACCGTCGGGCGATCGCACTGGGTGGGAAAAACCAGCCAAACCTAGATCTCCGGGCAGTTTCGGCAGATCGCCACAACAGACGGCTGCATCTTGGGGGCGACCGGTGGAGCGTTTAAAGCGCAGCAAGTTCCGTTTGTGGGCCGTGTGGGCGGTGTTGATGCTGGGGGGGCTGGGGCTGGCTGTGAATTTGTTTTATTTGCAGGTGACACGAGCTCCGGCGCTCCGCAAACAGGCCGAGCAGCAGCAAACTCTCAAAACGAAGCCGTTTGTACCGAGACGCCCGATAATTGACCGCGCAGGAAATGTTTTGGCGATCGACAGACAGGTGTACACGCTCTACGCTCACCCGAAGTTGTTTAACCACTCGAAGGCGGAAATAGCTGCTAAATTGGCTCCGATGCTGGCGATCGAACTGACTCCGGGCACTACGTCGGAAACTGAATTGATACGCAGGTTTAATCTTGCTGAAAGTGGTATTACAATTGCGGAGTCTCTGCCTCAAGAGGTTGCCGATCGCGTCGCTCAGATGCAAATTAAAGAGAGTCTGGTCGATGGCTTGGAGTTGCTGCGTCAGCAGCAGCGTTTTTACCCTCAGCAGGAGTTGGTGGCGGATATCCTCGGTTATGTGGACGGGGAACGGAAGGGACAAGCCGGGGTGGAATACAGCCAGCAGAATTTGTTGGAACGATCGATGCCGTCGATTCAGTTTAGCAGGTCGAGTAATGGGAATTGGGTTCCCGATCGGCTGACGGCGGGATTTGTGCAGCTTGATGACTTGAAATTGCAATTGACGATCGACAGTCGCTTGCAGCGGGCAGCCCGAAGTGCGCTTAAGGAAAAAATGAAGCAACACGATGCGAAGCGGGGCACAGTGATTGTGATGGATGCCCGTAACGGGGAATTGCTGTCAGTTGTGGCGGAACCTTCTTATGACCCGAATCAATATTTTAATTTCGATTTGTCGCGCTATAAAAATTGGGCTGTAACTGATGTTTATGAGCCTGGTTCGACTTTTAAAGCGATTAATGTGGCGATCGCTCTGGAAGCGGGTGCGGTGAAACCTAATACTGTGTTTAACGATGAAGGTCGGATTTACATGAATCCCTGGACTATCCAAAATTCCGATTACAAATTCGTAGGCGCGCGCGGCCCTTCCACTGTTACTGAGATTTTGAAACATTCTAGTAATGTGGGGATGGTGCACATCATGAGAACCATGAAACCTTCTCTTTACTATCAAGCTTTAGAAAAACTCGGACTCGGACAAACTGCAGGAACTGATTTGCCTTTTGAAGTAAGCAGTCAACTTAAAAATCGAGAGCAATTTATTAATTCTCCGGTGGAAGTTGCTACTACGGCTTTTGGGCAAGGTTTTTCGATTACTCCGATGCAGTTGGTGCAGCTTAACGGCGCTTTGGCTAATGGTGGCAAGTTGGTGACTCCTCACGTTGTGCGGGGACTTTTTGATAGGGAAGGTGAAGCTTATTGGAAGCTTCCGAGGGCGGTTCCAAAGCAGGTTTTTTCGCCGGAAACTACTAAGCAGGTGTTAGAAATGATGGAAACTGTGGTTGATGGTGGTACGGGGAAAGCTGCACAAATTCCTGGGTATCGGATTGCTGGAAAAACGGGCACGGCTCAAAAAGCTAATGCTGGTGGGGGTTATTCTGACAAGGCGATTATTACTAGCTTTGTGGGGATCATGCCTGTGGAGGCTCCTCGGTATGTGGTGCTGGCGGTGATTGATGAGCCGAAGGAGGGTTCTTCGGGGGGTACGGTGGCGGCGCCGATTGTGGAGTCGGTGATGGAGGCGCTGATTTCTATTGAGAAGATTGCGCCGAGTAAGAAGTAGTTGATTATATGTCAGATGTTGCACTATTGTCAATAAGCTTTTTAGGCACAGGCTTTCCGGCCTGTTCAGAAAAGGCTAATTGAGAATGGTGCAAGATATAAGTTATATCTGAGATGTTGCGTCAGGAATTGACATCGAATATAACGATCGACAACAAGGCTATTGAGGACACGGCAATGCCGTTTCCCTACCCCAAAATAATTGATCGCCCTGTCAGTAACAATATCTTTTGTTGTCGTTGGGTTTTGATTGTCTTTGGGAGGTGCGTTTATGTCCGAGGAGAGTGGAGATGATGATGCAGCGTTGGCTGTTTCTTAAGTTGGGATGATATAGTGTTAGGGTTCCTTTGGCTCTTATACTCGTTAGCGTGCAGTCGTGGTCGATTCGAGATACGGGGCAACCTCTGTGGTTGAACATGACGCGCCGGATTGTGCCGTTTGTTTTTTGCTCGTTGCTTTCATTTACTTGGAGCACTGTTGTTTCATCTGGATCTATTTGAATTTGCGGTTCTAGGTTTTTCCATTGACTGTCTGGTATTTGGGCTGGGGGAATGTCGGCTGGGTGAACGGCCATTTGTACATTTTCTCCTACTTGTTTGAAGCTGGCTTGCCATGAAATTTTGGATCGTTTGGCGTTGCTGTGGGCAAGTTCCATTGCCCAATAAGCTCGATCGAGCGATAGCTTTAAACGGTGGTTGTTGATAAACATTAGCCAAGAGGGGGCGACGATCGCACAAAATATTCCTATGATTAAAATAATTATCAATAGCTCAATCATTGTAAAACCTGCGGCAGGTGTAGTGGCTCTGCCTTTGAGCGTTTTATTTATTGACACGTAGATGAACTCCCTGATATTTAGCTGGCCCAAAAAACAGCTAGGAGGAGCTATTTTTTTTCTTGGGTATATTTTAACTTTGGGTTTGGCGAGTGTGTAGATCGGTATTTACTGAAAATTTATGCGACTTTAAAAAAAACTGCGGCTAAGGAAACGGCAGTCAGGAAACGGTAGTGCTGCTTCCCTACAGCAATTTTGTTGATCGCCCGATCGCACGGATCGGATGTAACGATCGCCGGATTTGTAGGGAAACGGCAGTGCCGTGCCCTGATTTCGGGTAATATCGTTTTCCCTGACGCACCCTACATCAGTGACTATTTGGTTTTTGATGCGGGCGATCGATCCTCCTGCACTAAATACTCCTGTACCTAACGGTAAATTGTGATTAGCAAGGCGGCCTTTTTCGTTGGAAGACGAGCGGCAATTACTATTAGAATATCAAATTGATACAATTGTTAGCAAAAACAGCGGCGGCGGTGCTACTTATGCTAAAATTGCTGCGGCTAGGGAACGGGAAATTCCGGTTGTGATAGTGCAGCGCCCGCAGATTCCCTATGTTGAGCAGGTTGCTGATGTGGAAGGGGCGATTTATTGGCTAATTCAGCAAATGAGTTACGTAAAATGAGTGTCACTCAAATAAGCGACTGGTCGAAACTTTTCAAAATAGTTAAAGTAGATATAACTGATTAAGGGAGAGCGATCGCGCTCTTAGATTTTGCAATCCCACCTCAAGGGCAACTTCCCTCGCATGATTTGCGCTCCCGACTAGCAATTGAAGGAACTAAAACAATGGTTATCACTGGAACTGAAGAACCAGACAGCTTGAAAGGCACCCCAGAATATGATGTCATCTACGGCTTAGCAGGGGATGATTCTCTAGTAGGCTTGGGCGGAAATGACTTTCTGTACGGTGGCGAAGATGACGATACACTCTATGGCGGTTTTGGCAACGACCAACTATTTGGTGAAAATGGCGATGACTTTCTCGACGGCGGCTATGGATACGACCAATTAAATGGCGGTAGCGGTAACGACGAACTGCGGGGCGGGTATGCGGATGACATCCTAATTGGAGGTAGCGGAAACGATAAATTATACGGCGAGTTTGGAGATGATTTTCTCATCGGCGGTACGGAAAATGATTCTCTTTACGGCGGCGATGGAAACGACATCCTAACTGATAGTGGCGTAGGTCGCGATGGCAGCGACTATTTAGACGGCGGTAGCGGAAATGACCGAATAATTGCTTACGGTTACGGGCCGGAAATTGATGCAGATACGCTGATTGGCGGGACAGGATTGGATACCTTCGTTCTCGGCGCGCCCGGTCAGGCTTTCTACAATGTTGGCGGCGATGCTGACTACGCATTAATTACTGATTATCTGCCCTTTGCAGACACAATTCAACTGCAAGGAAGTGCGTCTGACTACCTCTTAGATGGCTCTCCCATTCAGGGAATTTCTGGCACTGCTATTTACCGCGAAGAAAATTCAAATTACGAACTAATTGCCGTTTTGCAGGACAGATTTTTAACTCAGAGCGCTTTAGGTTTGTTCACTTACGTGTAGGCGACACTTCTCAAAAATAAGTGGTAGGTGGTAGGTGGAATAGACTAAGCATCCAACCTAAAACCTAAAACCTAGATAGAGTCCTATCCAGTCCCCCCTGCTTAAGGGAGGGATTTCTTGTTATATTGAGGTTTATTTAAAGAATTAAGATGATTGTTCATATCCTGCCAATCTCTTTTGAGAACCGGATAGTGCGAAGTTGCTAATAGCGGATCTTTTTTCTCGGTGACAGTTTTTGCTAGAGGCAAAACGCGGTAGTTTAATTTGTTGTTCAAGCTGTAGCGGTGCACCCAAGTAGGATGTGTTTTTACATCTGTAATTTCTGTGGTTTTTTCGGGAAATGTTTTGCGAATATTTACTTGCAAAATTACGCCTAAGTCTGTATATTTTTTATTCTGACCGGAAATGAAGTTTCCCATTGAATAAATTGCTACAGCTTTGCGGGTTTTCCCATTTTTTCCGGGGAAATTAAAGATTTTGTAAGGTTGGACGACGTGGGGATGGCTGCCGAGAATGATGTCTGCACCGGCTTTTAATAGGTTTTCCACTAATTGTTTTTGTTGGGTGTTTGGCTGTCGCTGATATTCGTTGCCAAAATGCAGGGAGATTGCGATAATATCTGCTCCTTGTTTGCGGGCTTTAGCAATGTCTTTGACTATCTTTTTTTCGTCAATTAGGGAAACTAAGTAATCTTTGCCTTTGGGTATGGGAATGCCGTTTGTGCCGTATGTGTAGGCTAGCATGGCTAGTGAAATGTTGTTTTTGGTGCTGATTAAAGTGCGATCGGCGGCGGCGGCTGATGTGGCTGTTCCTGTTGAGGCAATTTGGCGATCGCTCAGATTGGCGATCGTCCTAATTACGCCTTTTTCTCCACGATCTAAAGCATGATTGTTCGCCGTTGTCAAGATATTAAATCCGGCTTTTTTAGCAGCATCTGCTAATTGAGCCGGTGCGTTAAATAGCGGATATCCCGTATATCCGCCCGCATCTTCGCCCGCTAAAGGTGTTTCGAGATTTCCGATGACCCAATCGCCTGTTGATAGGATACTTTTAACTGGTGCGAAGAAAGTGTCAAAATTGTATGTTTTCTTTTTTGCGTCGTAGCCCGATCGCGTTTGGGTACTGTGCATCATGATGTCGCCGACAGCAATTAGTTTTGCTTCTTTGATCTCAGACTGTGGTTTGGGGGGAACAGGGGCTGCAATTGGCGATCGACTTTCTGTAGGCTGTGTGTTAGTTTGTGGCGTTTGGATATTGCAGCCTGCGATCGAAAGCATGGCCATTATCGAGAGCAACCGACGAAAATCCATAATTTTTGAGAGTGATTTGTCGGCTTATATGGTATCATAACTGATTTAGTTACGGTTAAATAGATGAAAAAAAACTATCTAATTCTTGCCTTTATTGTTTTTGTATCAATTACGGGTTTTGGTGTTTTAACTTACGCTCAAACTTCGGGCGATAGACCTTTTGAATTTGCCTTGATTGGCGATTTGCCCTACAGTGCCGAACAGGAAGCACAATTTCCGAATTTGATTGCAGATATCAATCGATCGCCCGCAGCGTTTGTAGTCCACGACGGCGACATTAAAAACGGTTCTAGTGTCTGCGATGATGCAACTTTTCTCAGCCGCAAGCAGTTATTTGACAATTTTGAGATACCGTTTATTCTTGCCTATGGTGACAATGAATGGACGGATTGCCACCGTTCAAAAAACGGCAGTTACGATCCAGTAGAAAGACTCGCTAAACTGCGGGAAATATTTAGCAACGGTAATCAAAGTTTGGGAAAGCGCACCTTAACTCTCACCCGTCAAAGCGAAAACCCGCAGTTTGCTAAATTCCGCGAAAACGTTCGCTGGATTTATCATGACGTTGTGTTTTTCGCGATTAATATGCCGGGAAGCAACAACAATTTTGGTCGCACTCCCGAAGCAGATGCAGAATATGCCGATCGCAATTGGGCTAACTTAGCCTGGATCAAAGAATGTTTTGGTTTAGCCAAACGCAGCAACAGCAAAGGAATTGTGTTAGTTGCACAGGCAAATCCGGGATTTGAACTCGATCCGAAGGACAAAAGAAGAAGCGGCTACAACGATTTTATCGCAACTCTGGAAACAGAAACAGGCAATTTCCCAGGGCAGGTTGTATTCGTCCACGGCGATACTCACTATTTCCGCATCGATAAACCTTTACCCTATTTTACCGATGAGACTCAATTACCGAGAATGAAAAATTTTACTAGAGTTGAAACTTTTGGTTCTCCAAACGTGCATTGGTTGCGGGCTTTTTATGACCCTACAAATCCTAATTTGTTTGAATTTAAACAGCAGATTGTTCCGGAAAATTAGGCTAGGTAACACCATTGTTATGCAAAATAAATAATTTTTGAATTACACTGAAGATAGGTAGAATTGAGGAATTTATTTATGACAGTCGCAACTAGGCGCTTCACCCTGGAAGAATTTTTGAAACTGCCAGAAACTAAACCTGCTAGCGAATACATTGAGGGGGAAATTATCCAAAAACCTATGCCGAAAACTAAACATTCTCGTCTCCAGGGGCAATTCCTGCGTGTCATTAATGAAGTGGTAGAGGAACCCAAGATAGCTTACGCTTTTCCAGAGTTGCGGTGTACGTTTGGCGGTCGCTCGATTGTTCCAGATATTGCGGTACTATTGTGGGAACAGATTCAATTTGATGACAGCGGCGAACCAGTGGATGATGTGCGAATTGCGCCGTATTGGGCGATCGAAATCCTGTCGCCACAACAAAGCTCAAATCGCGTAACTAGAAAAATTATTCACTGTCTTCAACATAATTGTCAGTTGGGATGGCTAATCGATCCAGACGATCGATCGATTTTAGCATTTTTGCCCAACCAACAACCGCAATTCTGCGAAGGTAGCGATGTCCTTCCTGTGCCCGAAATGATTCCCCTGAATATCACTGCCGAACAGGTGTTTAGCTGGTTGAGAATGCAAGAATGAATCAGGGCGATCGTCTTTTTTGTACCAATTTTAAAAATCTACCAGTTGGGTTTGTAGAGAGGAGTTGAATCTTCATCTAAACTCAGGAATGAAGTCCTTACTACAAACCAAAGTCCCTATTGTCGCCACCTGTCAAATTGGTCTTCGGAACAGCCATTAATAAATTGATTGTTCACCCAACCGTCAAGGATTGTAAAAGTTTCATTAGGAGGATTTCCCGAAAATCTGGCCGCAATTTTCACCCAATTACCTTGTCTGGTGACAGCCCTAACTCCGTCTCCTCTTTTGAGTTTAGCTACAACCGCGTACTTATTGCCTGGGCCTTTGCGAATGTTAACAGCGCCACCTTCACCTGTAATAAACGAGCATTGAGTTTGCTTTTTTAAAGCTTCTGCTTTTGCGGGAGCAAGGCTTTGCTGCTTGCCGAAAACAGGAAAGCTGTAAAGTGAGAAGCTAAAACTTGCAACGACGGCTGCAATAAAAAAGGCTTTTGATTGAGTAAAAATTAGCATTATTTCATTTCCTTGGATTGGCTGAACTGAAGTCCTGACTATGATTTTTTTGAGAAGGGCTTCAGTCCTTACTACTAACTGTTATTGGACTGAGGCAAACCATTCGGTAACACCTTGAGCGATCGCCTCGGCTAACTTTTTCTGTTCTGTCGGATTCACAATCCATTCAAACTCTTCGGGATTGATCAGAAATCCCAATTCCATTAAAACAGATGGAGCAACGGCAGGACGAGTCATGGCTAAGTTGTTCCAGAATACACCATAGCTCGGACGGTTCAACTTGGCAACTAAATAATTGTGCAAAAAGATTGCCAAACTGTGCGCTTGCGGGTGAAACCAGAAAGCGCCGACACCTTTAGTCTTAATCGCATCGCCGTTATCCGGCAAAGCATTGTAGTGAATTGAAATTGCGATCGCAGGTTCTTCTTTTTGAATCATTTCCACCCTCGGCGGCAAATCCAAATCGACATCTTCTACCCGCGTCATTACCACATTCGCGCCCCGATTTACCAATTCCTGTTGCACCAATTTCGACACAGTTAAAGCTACTGTTTTTTCCCTAATTCCCACTGGACTCACCGCACCTCCATCCTCCGGCCCGCCGTGTCCCGGATCGATGAGAATCTTAATTCCAGACAGCGGTTTTGCTTGCGAATTCGGCATCATGCTTGTATTCGCGGGCGGGTGTTTTAAAGACAGCACTAAAGTTGTGCCGTCGTATCTCAGCTTATAGCCCCACTGCTGGGCAGATTTGAGATTAAAAGTGTATTGTACTTGCAGCGGCGATATTTGTTGCCATTCCAAACGCGAAATTACGGCGTCATCCTGGATGCGAATAATGTCAGTTTGAGCGGTAGTATTGTACAGAGTTAAAGTGAAAGTGCGTTCTCCTTCTTGCACAGTGACTGGGACGGGTATTTCTAAGGGAAATAACACCTCTGTCCAGCCGGAAACTTGACGCGAACTGGCGCTGCGAATAATCGATCGCGCAGGCACTGTATCCTTGACAATTCGCACTTCCGCTGCTTTAATCCAAGCACCGTAATCGAGTCTGAGCCATTCTCCTTCGCGCCCGATAATTGTTGCTCGCGTTCCCTTCGGCAGCGGTGTCATCCGAGAATAATCTGTACTCGCCCCGGTTCGGGCAACACCCGGTTCTGCCGTTACTTCTGCTACTTCTAAATCCGCCGGAGAGAGAATAGAAATTTTGCCCGTACCTTGTTGGCTGATAGTTCGATCGTTCATTGTTAGCTCAAACGATGGCACGCCTAAATCAACTGTTTCTCCCTTAGATGAGAGGGCGTTATCAGGGGTTTTACCGCAGCCTTGATACTGTTCGCTGCCGCCTTTTTTTATCGGGGAGTTTTCACCTAACAGTACAGATTTGTTGTCAGGTAGTTCCACTTGCGAGCGCGCTTTTAAAGGAATAGTAACGCCCGCCAATTTTACCGAAACTTGAGCATTCGCAGGTGCGATCGCCCCAAAGCAAATATATTCCCCCGGCAAACTCGCGACATCGACTTTCGGAGTCAGGGAATCTTTAGCAAAAGCCAATCCTACAGGGGCTTCCGGCTGATTGGACTCGCGCGTCACCTTAATTTTGACTTCCTGATTTTCGTGGCGCAAGGTAAAGACATTTTCGCCGAGTTGCAGGGGAAAAGTCGGGGCGAAATGACCCGCTGCGGTGCGCGAAATTTGGTTGCCATTTACCAAAACCTCACCCGTTGCCGGCGCTGTGCCGATGAAAAAGATGCGATCGGCTGTAGTTTTGTGGTTGGCTGGAGGATAAGCGACGAACAAAGGTTGAGCTGCCACAGCTACAGAGGCGATCGCCAGAATCATCCCAAACACAACTAATCCTAAAAATTTTCTCATTCTCAATCGCAACTAATTGACACTCTGTGGGTTATTTATACTAGAACTTGCCCTAAGAAACCGGATTTCTGAGGATTAGCCGTAAGTCTTATTTACTAGACACGGCTCATTCTATCAGGTTTGTAGTTGCAATTGAGCGATCGGCCCCATAAATTCCCGCGTCAAACCATTAAGTTTTAATTAATTCAGAGGTCGTTCTCCACAGTTGCTCCAACCGATTCGCCGGCATGGTCAAATACAAAACATCCCCCGCACTCAGACAACAATTCAGCAAATCCCAGCCGTGGAGAGTTTGACACTTAGTTTCCACATAAAGAGGCACAAAATCAGCAGACTTAGCAGCATCTTGAATGCGCTGGCCACAGAAAGGATGGTTTGGCGTAATCAATGTGGCCAAGCAAACCCACAGACTGTCAGCAGTCATTCCGTTCCCTAAAATTCTGCCTCCAATCGCCGCCGCCGCGAAAGCAGGAGCCGCCAATTCCGTCGGGTTCAAAACTCCTTCAAACTCAAAAACTTGCTGCACCATCAAAGCAAAATGTGGGTCTTGATTGCGGACAATAACCGATAGTTTGGGTGCCAATCCTTTAGCGCTCAAGGCAATTTCAACATTAGACATATCGCTGCTAGTTACCGCCAAAAGTGCTGCTGCTTGCTTAACATTAGCAGCTTCCAGAGTTGCGGGCAAACTGGCACTTCCCTGAATGAGCGGAATTTTCATTGAGCGAGCCGTGCTCAGAAATCGGCTGTTCGGATCTTGCTCGATCACCACAATATCGTAACCGTTAGTGTGCAGTTCTTTAGCAATTTGGAGACCCATTCCTCCGAGCCCGCAAATAATGTAATGATTGCGCTGCGGAACTCGCGCCACATCCCAATATTCGATAAAGCGAGTTCCCAATACATAATCGTTGAGCAGTGCGTAGCAGATGCCAATGATGCCGGCTCCAACTAACATCATGACAACTGTAAATAGTTTAATGCTTTCAGGAGCTTGTTCGGCCACTTTTTCATAGCCTCCGGCTCCCGTAATCATCCCTACTGAAAAATAAAGAGAATCGACAATTGAGATATGATTGTCAACACAAATATAGGTAGCAGTAGCAACAGCAATCATTGACAGCAGCGTCAGTACAACAATTACTGCTGCTTGGCTGTGCTGCTGAAATCTGTGCAGCTTAGTTAATGTTTTGAGCAGTTTTTGAGTTAAAGTTTTTTGGGGGCTGTGGATAGTCGGCTGAGTGGCAACAATTAGCCGATCGCCCTGCTGACACTGCCGATCGGCAAGCACCGCCGATACTAAATCAGTTTTGTTAGCCGCCGGCAGATAATAAATCAACATTCGCGATCGATCGTCCCACAAATCGCTGAGTTTTCGATTTTTCCAAGGATGTGTTTCATCGATATATTCTTCGTGAATCGGCCAAGTGCGATCGAACAAACGCAACTGTCCGATCGCCTGACTTCCGAGAGCCGCAAAAGCAAAAACCGGAGCAGCCAATGATGAAACGCTCATGGAAGCGTGATCGGGCAAAGTGTGGTCAATCCTGTCGCCCAAGCTAGTATTGAACAATCTGTTGATGATGCGAATCTGAGGATTAAGAATCCTCGCTTGCATCAAAATTGCCAAATTTACAGCATCATCGTCTCCTGCAATTACTAAAGTGTGAGCATTTTGAATGCCTGCCGCCAACAAGGTAGAAGCTGCTTGCAAATTGCCTACAACCACATCAGAAGTTTCGCCGCGAATTGGGCGATCGCTAATACCAACCACAATCGCTCCTTGCTGTCTCAACAAACAAAAAATCTTGTGTCCCGTGTGGCCCAACCCGCAAACAATGATTCGAGGTTTCATAAAAATTTATTTGCCAGCCAATTTCGGAGCTGTCCTTGTAGTTTTATACCATTTTTTTAAAGATGTGATAGACTTGTGTAAAAAGTAAAGGAGAGAATTACAATGTCTGGTCGTCCTCAT
>NZ_JAUBSB010000022.1:0-98704 GCF_036702135.1 Microcoleus sp. LAD1_D3
TTTGGTTTGTAAGGCAATTATCTATGTATATCTTGCCTTACAGATTTTTTTTTGCTCACTTTTTCAGTGCCATTGGATTAAAGTCCTCACTACAAACCAACGTGATTGTTGTCGTTCGAGGGGACATAATGTTATATCGTTTCCGGTTGCACGAGCGAGATAATATAGAGGACACCGCAGTGCCGTTTCCCTACCCGGATTAATTGTAGGGAAACGGCACTGCGCCGTCTCGAAAGCTGTGGGTAATATTAATTCCCAGGCTACCGGATTTGATACTAATACCAATTTCAATCATTTCTGGGTAAAAACTTTTTTGTAGGGTTTCGTTCCACTGGCAAAACCTACTATTACATTGTTTATTGAAATTGATATTACGCAATAGCATCCGAACTGGCAAGAGTCTCGAATTGCGCCAATAGCATGGCATCACCATTATTTGGAGTTCCAAAAATTTTAGGTAACTGACCTGTTTCAGCGAGAACTTGTCTCACTTCTCGGTTAGATACATCGGCTAGATTTTTGTTATTTAGAATGGCATTAACCGCAGCGATACCCACACCTTGACCAACTGCGGCGTTGAATTCAACAATTCTGCCGACAGAACAGGCAAACCCTTCAAATCCAGAACAGGGACTGACCACTGCCAGGTTAGGAACGTTTTTAATTAATGCGTGACGGATGCCAACATTAAAGATAGGGTGTTTAAAACTCAGACTTTTAAACCATCCTAGACGAGTTGCTTTATCGCGAATACCCTGGATGCCTCCCCGTACATCAAAATGATAGCTAAATGTTGCCAGCGCTTCATTAGCAGGTACGCCACCTAACAGCATTTGTGCGCCCGTTAAAGGTTCTACCACTCCTGTCACATTGCCAGCGTGTCTGATATAAAGTTCTGATGCGTAAGTAACAGAAGTAGCCCCCAAACTCTTCAGCCAAGTTGTAACAAATAACATCTCTCTTTGCATATTAGCCGTGGGTTTGCTCCCGCTTCTGGCTAATGCTTCTGCTTCGCTGGCGGTGACGGCAAATAAAAGCGCATTCCACGAAAGTCTGTCATTTGGAAGTACGGCTATATTTCCCTCATCTAAAATTACGCCCGTTTCAGAAAAAGATAGTTTTCTTCCTCTAAAGGAGTGGTAAGCTACAGACAGAGCCGGCGAGCGAACATCGATGTAATCGTTACCCGCCCACAGAGTTTTGAGATTGCCTTTAGTGTCCCTCATTTCCCGCCGGAGTTCTTCGGCTAGTTGGGTATCCTTGTCGGCCGCGTACAGCAAAAATTTTTGACTCTCTGAATCGGCCAGGTTTGTGAAGCGTTTTAGATAAATGTAATCGAGTTCTTTCAGTGCTCTTGCACTGAGTCCTTGGGTTTCAAAAACGAGGGTGACTGGAAGTTCAGAGTTAGGCAGACCAAATGTTTCAAATCCCTTCAGCTTTCTCACACCGGCAGCTTGAGCTAATTCGGCATTGACCGTGGCATCAATAAATTGCTTGCCGGCATAAACTACGCCTTGAGAGGTGGTTATACTGGCAATTTTTTGACCTTCTTTAGTGACTGATTTAATTTCTACTTTGCTGAGGATATCTGCCCCAGCTTTTATCAGCATTTCTTTCAGCGCTGCACTGGCTTTGCCGGGGTCAAGTGCAATTGCCTTAACGCCGGATTTTTGTAAGAATTCTTTATAGATTGTCGCCGGTGAACCAAAGGTATCTAACTTTAAAGATTGTTGAAGTTCTTCACTAATCTGACTTCTATCTAAATAAGCAAGACCGCCTCTTACCAAATGTCCGCCAATTCCTTCTTGCAAGCTTCCTTTAGACATCAGTAGAATTCGCGGATAACGCTTTGTGCGGCGAAGATATTCTCTGGAGGCAGAGATAACAGCTAGAACTCCTGGAACTTCATCACCAAAACAGATGACATCGTAAGAACGCAGATCCATGACCATTATTTAATAACCTCTCCTGATTTTCATTTTTTCGAGCTGGAACTCAATGTTTGCCGTCCAATTGTCTGTTTTTCCCAAATCTAGCTCGATCTTTCCTGATTTTTGCGATAAATATTCACATATTTCTGGACGCAGCAACCGGGTTTTTTCCAGAAAATCCTCCCTTGAGGACGATCGATCTCGGTTGAAAAACCCGGTTTCTGAGCGTCTAGAGTCGGTCAGTCTGGTACTCTTGATTGCCATCAGCCCAGATTATCAGGATCTATCCCCAACTCCCGCAATCGCTGAGCTAGTCGATCGGAACGTTGGGCCAATCGATCGGCGCGCTGTGATTCCTGTTGGGCGAGTTGCGCTGATTCTTTCACCTTTTCTTCAGGAGTCAGATAACGTTTTCCATCGGCATCATACCAATACAACCACTCCCTTGTCACCCCAGAATAATTTCCCTTTTCACAACCAATCCCCAAACCAATCTCTGGCATCCAAACTGGATGTCCGGGCTGTAATTCGTACTTCCCATTGACTAACTTATGTACTTCTAAACGGGGTTTACGGCGGCGGCGGGAAGAATAAATGACGTAATAAAGTACGCCTAAAGCTTGATATTCCTCCAACTTTGCGGTGTATTCTTTTCGATAATTTGGGGAAACTACTTCCAGCACAAAAGTTGGCAGAACATTTTCATCCCACAGCACGTAACTGGGACGCAATTCTTCATCATAAAACCTTTCTACACCTAAACTCAAGAAAGCATCGGGCACAATGGCAGGTTTGTCGGGGTGATAATAGATACCCATATCTATGCCAAAAAACCAGTCCATGCGTTCTGCCCAAAGTATGAGCAATATTGCTTTTAGCAATCCTGGTATTAATTCTTGCAGTTCGTTATCCACAGGCGTTTCATCAGAGTCGGGTAGTTCATCGGCTGAGGGCCAGTGCCTCGGAAATTTGTAATCTAACATGGCTGCTTTCCTCAAAACTCACTAACATTATACCTTTGATTTGTTTGACAATAGTATTTATTGAACGAACCGCGAAGACGCGAAGGAAGATAAGAGAAGATGAGAGGTAATTTTGACTTAGTTAATCTGAAGTAATTTTTGTAAAAGATTTGCTGAGACTTACGCGATCGACTAAACTATGTCTAACCAGTCGGTTCTAATGGGGAGCAGCCGTTAGAGGAAACGGGGAAAGTTCGGTGCAAGTCCGGCGCTGTCCCGCAACTGTAATGAGAGTTTTGTCGCTTTCTGAGTCAGGATGCCCGCCGATGTGTTAGTTTACATAGTCTCATCTGCGAGGTTCAGTGTGAAGGCCAAAAATCGGAAATTGGTCAGCTTGGGATTGATGGCTGGCTTGAGTTGTTATATTGTCCTGGGATCGGCAACGCCCGCCGCAGCTATGCACATTTCGGAAGGTTTTTTGCCGGTGCAATGGGCTGCATTTTGGTGGATGGTGGCGTTGCCTTTTTTTGCAGTAGGTTTGCGCTCAATTACTCGCATTACAAAAGAACACCCGGAACTTAAACTATTGCTAGCTTTAGCCGGTGCGTTTACTTTTGTGCTTTCTGCTTTAAAAATTCCCTCGGTAACGGGGAGTTGTTCTCACCCAACGGGTACCGGTTTGGGTGCGATTTTATTCGGCCCTTCGGTGATGGCGGTACTGGGGGCTTTAGTTTTGTTGTTTCAAACGTTACTGTTAGCGCATGGCGGCTTGACAACGCTGGGAGCGAATATGTTTTCGATGGCGATTGTTGGCCCTTTCGCTGCGTATTTTATCTATCAATTGCTGTTGCGAACTGGTAGCCAGCGGGCAGCAATTTTTTGTGCGGCGGCTTTGGCAGATTTGCTGACTTATGTGACGACTTCGATTCAATTAGCGTTAGCTTTTCCGGCAGCAAGTGGCGGTTTTATGGCTTCGTTTCTCAAGTTTGCTGGCATCTTTGCTATCACTCAATTACCCCTAGCCATCAGTGAGGGATTGCTGACTCTATTGGTCTGGAATTGGCTGCATTCTTACGGGAAGCAGGAGTTAGAAACTTTGAAATTATTGAGGCAGGAGTCATAAGCCGTGAATCAAAAACCTACAAAAAATCACCAATCTACTTCGCGGGAAAATTGGCTGTTGGCTGGCGCTGTGATTGTTCTGGCAGCGTTTCCTCTCGTTTTTGTGCGGGGTGAATACGGCGGTTCAGATGACGAAGCTAAGAAAGCAATTACGGAAATTCAACCGGGTTATAAACCTTGGTTTAATCATTTGTTTGAACCCGCTAGCAGCGAAATTTCAAGTCTATTGTTTGCGTCTCAAGCGGCGATGGGGGCTGGCGTAGTTGGGTACGTCATTGGGTTGTATAAAGGCCGATCGCAATCTCGGCAGCAATCGGATCGTAAATCGTCGGAATGAACCATCAGATTGATAGTCTGGCTTATACAAATCGCTTGCGGGGGTTGCCGCCATCTCACAAGTTATCCTTTGCGATCGCCCTTTTAATTCTGTCTCTAGTTTCTGGGGCGATCGTCCAATTGTCGATCGCCCTTTGGTTAGCAGTCTGGATCGTCGTCTATGCGGGTATTCCGGGGAAACTGTATTTGCGGTTGCTGTCGCTACCGTTGATGTTTTTGCTGACAAGTTTGCCTGCTTTGGCGATGGGTGCGGTTGAGTTAAGTCACATCCAGGAAATTCAGTGGGATATTTGGCAAGGTTGGGGGATTAGCATCGGCACTTTTTATCTGTATGTGAGCCGCACTGGAATATATCAAGTGAGCTTGCTATTGGCCCGCGCCTTCGCATCCACAAGCTGTATGTATTTCATCCTCTTGACGGTTCCATTTACAGAAATCTTGCAGATTCTCAGACAATTACGCTGTCCAGAGTTAGTCACAGAACTGCTATTACTAATGTATCGGTTTATTTTTAACTTATTGGCGATCGCCGATGAACTTTGGATTGCTCAAAACTCGCGTTGTGGCTATCGCACTTGGAAGCGAGGAATGCACAGTTTAGGCATTTTAATCGGGCAATTGCTTCAGCGAACTTTGGAAAACTACCGTCAAGTATCGCTGAGTTTAGCGTCGCGCGGCTTTAATGGAGAACTGCGCGTTTGGAATTCTTACCCTTACAAACCTTCGCGAAGATATACATTGGAAGCTGTGTTTGGCTGTACGGTTTTAACTTTGTTAAGCGCGGTATTTCAACGCTAAATTTATTGTTAGTCCTGGACAATGGGAACCGAGAAACAGTTTTTTTTACCGAATGTGCTAGCTGTACCACGTCTTTTCATAAAAAAAACCCCGGTTTCTTTGGTCGGAGTGGGTAAGTCCTGCATTATATTCACGATTAGCGACGGTGGCGGTGGTTAATATCAACGAGACTTACGCATCACAAGCAAAGAAACCGGGTTTTTACTGAATCTGCGGGTTGTAACCAAGTATTCTCGCCCAAAACCCGGTTTCTGACTACCTGCGCGTCCAGGGCTATTGTTGATAATTCTCGTATTCTCGTTAGTTTAGCGGGCCGGATTTGAATCAGGGCGATCGCACATTTCCAAGTTCCCGATAATTCACTTGACGACAATATAATTTTTTATTACTCACAGTTGGGGCGGGGATAGTTAGTTTTGACATACTCTTTTAGTACGGGTGCAAGGGTAAAAAATGTGCGATCGCCTTCCGGGATTTTTTCAACAAATGAACGCCGTCCCAAGGATTGCATCACTTTCAAAAATTGCGATCGAGACAATTGCAGATTCTCTGGCACTTTTGAGATGGAAACTGGCGCGGTTTCACTCGCTAGCCATGACATTACCTGTTTTTCTGACTCGGATAAGCGATTAAATGGCTTATCCAGTAATAATTCTAAATCACCTAAAAATAGTTTATCCTCAGACAAAAATTCAGATATGCTGCCGTTAAATAAATCTTGAATCATTGTCGCAACTATTTTTAACCACAAGGGATTGCCTCTGTATTGTTCAATTAGTTCTGACCATTCTTGATGTTCAGCTAAACCTTTTTCTCTGATAATTTCCCCCGCTGCCGCACCTAAACCATTGAGTTGTAATGAGCGAATTGGCTGATTTTCGCCTTCTAATGCGGCGATTTCTCTGGGTTTTTCCGAACCTATCAGGATTAAGCAACTGTTGTGAGATAATTCTCCTACCTGTCTGAAGAGTGTGCCGTAATCTTCATATCCAGGTTTGTAATTACCAGCGAGTTGTCCGCTGCTATTTACCATTTGTACGTCATCGAGTATCAGCAGACAGCGGTATTTTTGCAAGTAGTTCAGTAGGGGCAATCCCCCCGTGGTTGCCCCATTCTCTGGGACAACCACGCCGTCGGCATTTGGGGCGGGTACGGGGGCACCGCCCCTACAGAAGAATTGAATTATATTTGTTTGAAGTATGGACAGGGATGGAGATGTGGCGAGACTTCGCCAGATGACGAAATCAAATTCATCTTTGATTTGTTGGACAAGTTGTGCGGCGAGTGCGGTTTTGCCAATGCCGACTATGCCTAGTATGGCGATGAGGCGGGTGTTTTCGTGGAGAATCCACTGTTTGAGGGTGGTGAGTTCGGATGTGCGATCATATAAAATGCTAGACTTAGGCATTTCAGCTAAGAATTGACGCACTTTGGGTTCAGTGTTGCCTTTGTTTAGAACTTCTTCCTCAATTGGTGAGTTGGGTACTTTTGGGGAATGTGAATTATTTTCACAGACGTTGACGTTACCAATGTGTACAAAATCTTTATAGAAGTTCCCGAAACTTGAGAATTTTATTCGCTCGAATGTGACTCTAAAATTTGATTTATTGACTTCTTCGCCTAATACTTCTGATAGTAGCTGCCATAGTTCAGAAGCAATATCTTTAATGTGACCTTCACTACAGTGAGATTCATCTGCTATTTTTGAGTATTTCTGGCCTTGCAAAGTTCCCCGCAGTATCACCTCTTGCAGATTGTCTAAGTGTTTTCCCGTATTGATAAAAACTAGGTCGTCGGCAAGTTTTAAGACTTCTTGAACGTCCATAGGTCGGGTTAATGCTGGGGTTTTGCCTATTATATCCTACTCGATCCGACTTTTTCCGACCCGATCGAGTTTGTCCAGCTTTTTCTGGCGTGGGTAAATGGCAAATGATATAAAAGTGCTTACTTTATCCGACTTTTTCCGACTGGACAAGACTGAGATTTTAGAGTCACAATCATATTTAAGAGGCACTATTATAGCTTTCCCATAGGAAAAAAATGACTACACAAGCATTATCCCTCCCCCAAGCAAACTTAGAAATGGTTCTCTGGCAAGTAGATGCCGATTCAATGAGTAGTAGCGATTTGTATGTCTGGTTAAATGATCTCGGCTTGCCCCACGAAGTCACCATCAGATTGCACGAGTTGGCTACCTACACGAAAAAATCTGGTAACAAAGTTTTGGCTGTAGGGAAAATTATTCTGCTCAAAATTATCGAGTTTGTCAAAGCACATCCTAATTTAGCTACGGGCATTGCTCTAGGAGTTGCTGTGGGACTATTGGTACGTTCAGTACCAGTTATCGGCCCAGTGTTAGCGCCATTGGCAGCAGTGCTAGGTATAACTGTTGGTGCGATCGCTGGACATAGACTAGATCAAGGCTACCGTCAAGTAGATGGGATAGTTGGAGTAGCACAAGACATTATTGAACTCGCCAAATTGTTTTTTCAACTACTGATTGATGTTTTCAATGCAGTTTTTATCAACGTTATCACTGCTTAAATAAGAAAATTTGAAACAATCAGGAGGCTTAATATGTCAGAAAATAAAACAACTCAGGAGCAAATCCTTAAAGCGATCGAGCAATTGGAAAAAAATCCAGATGATAAACTCGGAATTTTAGCTGATATTGGGATTGGTGTGGTAGGTGCTGGTGCTGCTGCGGGTGCTGTTGCGGCTTTCGGCGGTACATCCATATTATTTGGGCTAATAGCGGTTGCACCCCCAGTAGGATTGGTTGTTGGCGCTGCTGCATTAGGTGCAGCAGCTCTCGTTGGAGCAAAGAGGATCATCTTTGATGGCAATTTCAACGAAGGGAAAAAAGCAGAAATGCTCCAACAGTTAAAAGAACAGCTAAGAGAGGTTGAAGCAAAAGAAAGAGCATCTAAGGTTAGAGACAGTGACAAGACAAAATTTATCGTTTCCTTGAAAGAACCAGTTAGGCTTAATCTAATTACCCCTCAAAGGGATCAGGATTTAATGAGGGCTGTCGAAAGTGGTCAAATACCTATCACAGAGGCAATTAAGATGGTTCAGGCTATAGTTGAAGCAGCTAAACCCCAGTAGTCTTTTAAATCCATGAGCTGAAAATGCTAGACACAGGCTATGTTGCTCAGGTATTTCTGAGAATTGACTTAGCTGCTGAAAGAGCGATCGCCCTTCTATTATTGAGGTGTGATCGCTATTTTTTTGAGTATCACTAATTCTTTTTCTCCAACACCATAGGTAATTTTTACCGCTTTGACAACCATTAATAAGACAAGCTATAGTGAGTCGCCGCAAATCGGAGTGGGATATTTGGTATAACGAAAGAATCCCGATCGCCCTCCAATCATTTATCACAAATATGAGCATTAACGATAAACTTAAGAACCTACTGATGCAATTACGATCGCACTTCGAGCAACTCTACGGCGATCGCCTCACGCAAATGGTGCTCTATGGTTCCCAAGCGCGAGGGGACGCAGATCCCGACTCAGATATAGATGTTTTAGTAGTTCTGAAAGCGCCTGTTCAAGCGGGCGAAGAAATTGATAGAACTCTTCAGATTGTAGCAGATTTGTCGCTCCAAAATGATGAAGTGATTAGCTGCCAGTTTATGAATGAAGAAAAATTCACTAATTATCAAAGCCCTTTGCTCAGAAATATCCGTAAAGAGGGAATTTTAATATGACATCGGCTCAATTAAACTTACTAGCAAAAGCCCGTCAAAGCCTTTCAGCGGCTAAGTTAATATTAGATGGCGAATACCCGGATTATGCAGCCTCTCGCGCCTACTACACTATGTTTTATATCGCCGAAGCATTTTTAGAAGGTGAAGGACTATCTTTTTCTAAACATTCCGCAGTAATTAGTGCCTTTGGCCGAGAATTTGCTCGTACAGGAAGAGTTCCTGTTAAGTTTCACCAATACCTCATCAGAGCTCAGGAATTGCGAAATGCTGGAGATTACGGCGAACTTGATGCCGTTACGAGCGATCAAGCCGCAGAATCGATAGCCCAAGCTGAAGAATTTCTAGAATTAGCTGAAAATGCAATCGGCACTCTACCACCGCCCTAAAACAGTATACCGAAATCCCCGACTTGTTGAATAAGTCGGGGATATAAAACAAGAAAACAGGCCCTACTAATTAATGACTACCCGCTCCAGCCGCCCGTTTGAAAGCCTCATCCAACACTTCCGAAAGCGTCGGGTGAGTGTGCACTCGGAATGCTAAATTGTTAACAGAATCGCGCTGGGCGATCGCATTTGCCGCCTCCTGAATCAAATCCGCAGCGTGCAAACCGAAAATGTGAACTCCCAACAACTCCCCAGTATCTTTCCGGTAAATCACCTTAGCCATACCGTCGGTTTCACCCTCCGCAATAGCCTTAGAATTTCCCTTAAAATAACTCTTGACAGAACCGACCTCAAACCCTTCAGTTTTTCCTAACTCCTTCGCCGCAGGTTCAGTCATCCCCACATAGCTAATTTCCGGATGAGTAAACGCCGCCGCCGGGATACTCAAATAGTCAACTTCGCGGGCACGACCACAAATATTTTCTACTGCGGCAATTCCCTGAGCAGACGCAGAATGCGCTAACATCATCTTGCCATTAACATCGCCGATCGCCCACAAATTTTGCACCGGTTCTCCCGCCGCCAAAACCTGCATTTTATCATTCACTGGGATATAACCGCGCATCGTTTCCACGCCAACAGTTTCTAATCCCAAATTCTTGCTCACAGGAACTCGGCCAGTTGCTACCAAACAAGCGTCAACTTCCAAAACTTCCACAACTTCCTTAGTTTTGAAATCAGCTAATTCAATAATTACTGGCGAACCGGGAATAATCTTCTTAGCCAACAACCCAACTTTTGTTTCAATATCGCGGGGTGCAATTAACACTCGTTCTGCTAACTTAGCAATATCCGGGTCAAAAGTCGGCATCAATTGATCTAGAGCTTCAATCATCGTAATTTCACAGCCCAGTGCGGTGTAAATATCGGAAAACTCCAAACCGATGTAACCGCTACCAATAATTGCAATCCATTTCGGTAGCGATTCCAACCTGACAGCATCGTCGCTGGTAAATACTGTTTTGCCGTCAATTTCTATCCCAGGGGGGACGAAAGGAATGGAACCGGGGGCGAGAATAATATCCTTGGCAGTAATCGTTTTCTCGCCTTTATCGGTTTCGATCGTAATTTTTTGAGAATCGGCGATTTTGCCCCAACCTTCGATCGTATCGACATTCAAACGTTTGAGGCTGTTGGTTAAGTCGCCGCGAAGTTTGCTAACAATAGTGTTAGCGTGATTTGCGATCGCCCCGCGATCGAAATCCACACTGCCCAATTGAATTCCCAAATTCTTCAGGTGGTGGGCATTCCGCAAATCTCGCACTCGCCCCGAAGCCGCCAACAGCGCCTTCGAGGGAATGCAGCCGCGGTTGACGCAAGTCCCCCCCATGTCCCCCGCTTCGATAATTGCCACTTTCAGCCCGCAGCTAACCGCGTGTATGGCCGCGCCGTGTCCGCCCACGCCAGCGCCGATAATTGCTAAATCGTAATCAAATCCCTGAGTCACCTTAAAATCTCCTAATGCCTTTGAAATCTTAGGACTCAAGCAAAAAACACCGTCTCTCCGTCCTTTCGAGGTGGCGCGTTGCCATCGCAACCCTTGAACAGCGGTAATAGTTGCATAAGTCCTGTCTCCTTATTCTCGACTAGACTAGGGTTAATTAGACAACGAAAGAGCCGTAACTGAGATTTTTTCAGGGTCGATGATTTTGAGCTGGGTCTACACAAAGTCTCAAATCACTCAGTAGGCGGGTGTACAGTTAAATACAGTTTGAAGGCTGACAAAGCCCGCAGCAGGTTTGAGATTGGGGCAGCAACTTGGGCCGCAGGCATTCCCACCGCCCGGTTAAATTTTGTCCCCCTGCTTGTTTTAGTCGGTTTTCATGTCTAATATCTGCACGCGCCGGGGCGGACAGAGTTTGTTGGCAACTTTTGGACTCTATGGAGTGGCTTATGACGGATGACGATGACCAGAAAGATTTACGCCGGGCCTCGGCTCAATCATTTTTTGAGTCCCTGGATGAATTGTTCGATTCTATAGAATCGAACAGCAGTCAAGCTGCACAACCTAAATCTCCACCGCCTCCGGCGAAGTCTTCGAGTCAGTCTTCGAGTCCGCCGAAGAAGACTAGACCTGCGAAAATTAATTTGTCGGATTTTGAAGATGCGATCGCCGATTTGGAACAGTTTATCCAGAGCAAACACCAGAAACGCCCGGAATCCAATCAATAGTGCGATGGCACATTTTCCAGTAATGACTGTTTACTGTTGACGGTTGACGGTTGACTGTTGACTGTTGACGGTTGACTGTTGACAAGCGAAAAATTTTAGACCGAAGTTCCAGCTCCCAGATTCATCTGTGGAGTCAATTTTTAAATCTAAAATCTAAAATCTAAAATCTAAAATCGACTGAATGTTAACGGTGTTTTCGGCTGAAGCTGCTTAGGTTGCACCCTACAATATATCCACAATTTGTTGAAGATTGCTTTACAAGAATCAAGCCACATAAATTATCTCAATTTACTATTAATAGCCTTGTTTTTAGGCTTTGACGGCTGCGGTAATTGCCTCGATCGCACTTCGATCGCCCGATCGCCGATCGCACTCAAAGGCAACTCCAATTCATCAAGATCATTGCGGAACTTGACCGGAATATCAGCACCGTTAATAATCGCTCCCAACAGCCGTGGCCCGGATTTATGCGACTCCTCATCCTCAGATTCCAGCAACTGATCTGCCGCCTCAGACAACATACTAGACAAAGTGTAACCAGGCCGCGCCACCAAAATCATACCGTCCGTGTACGGTTCCAGCGTCAGCGCGTCGTTGCACTCGCTCAAAGCCGGAGAATCCACAACCACAAAATCAAAGCGGTTGCGAACATCCTCAAACAATCTCCGCATTTCGCTTGATTCTAGTACGGCGGAGGCCTGTCGCAAAAAGCCGGGACTCGGCACAACGTATAGATTCTCTACCTCTGGAACCAAAAGAACGCACTCGCTAATATTGCCGTAATAGTGCAAAGGTTCCACCGTCGCCAGAGGATCAGCAGCAATTTTCAAAGATTCAACGTTAGAAGGCGATCGCAAATCTGCTTCAATTAGCAAAGTCCGTTTACCCGATCGAGCCGATGCAATTGCCAAATTGTAAGCACTAAAACTTTTCCCCTCCAAAGGCGCCGCCGAAGTCAACAACACCACCTTCACCGGTTTGTTCCCGATCCGGCGCAAATTAGTACGCAACCGCTCGTAAAATTCCAAATAGGGAGAATTTGCCTCCAGGGCCAGAGGCATTTCATCGGCGTAGGAATCAAACACCGTCACTTCAGGCAAAACTGCCAGTATCGGCACCTCTTTTTCCACCAAAGCCGCTCGCACTTCTTCCCAACTGTAAAACTTGCCGTTGAGCATCCCCAACAAAAATATCAACCCCCCGCCCAGCAGCAACCCCACAAATCCGCCCACCGCCAGCATCACGGGCAAACCTCTCTTGTTGGACTCAACGTCATCAGTTTGCGGCCATTGGGCGATTCTCAAACTCCCCGTTGTCTCAGCTACCGCCGCCTCAGCATCTACCAAAGCCGACAGCATCTTGTCGTAGAGAGCTTTTTTGAAAGCCACTTGCTGGGCCAAACGGGCTTGTTCTAACTGCTTGTTGGGGATTGTCGCGTGTTCCCGACGCAATAGCTGTTCAGTTTTCTCGATTCCTTGGAGTTGCTGTTGCGCCGCATCCCGCTGCGTTTGCAAAGCAATCAAAGTTTGGGCTAACTGCTGTCTGGCCGGATCTAAAGAAGAGTCTACCCGAATTCGATCGGCACTTCTGAGCGGAGCCGCCACCCCGTTACCGCCGAGTACCTCAGACTGGCGCTGCTGCAACTGCTGCTCAAAAGCAAGTTTTTGTTTAAGCAATTCTACAATTTTCGGGTGTTCCTCCTGCAAGTCGCTGCGGAGAATTTTGAGCTGAGATTCGATCGAAAACAATTGCACTCGCAGTTGGGCAATAATTGGATCGGCAGAGAGTGCTTGAGCGACGTAAGCTTGCTCCACATTCAATCCCAAGCGATCCTGCAAACTGTTAATTTGAGCTTCAATTCCTCCCAACTGCACGCGGAGTTGCCGCTGCTGCTGTTGGCTGCTGGTAATCGCTTGCGGCAAAGCACCGCTCTGAGCAGCTAAAATTGAAGTTCCTTCTCGTTTTTCGTAGGCTTCAAGTTTTGCTTCCGTCTCTCTGAGTTCCTGAGTTACTTTCGGCAAACGCTGGTTAATTTGGGTGATCGTTTCTCGCAGTCTAGAAGTATTAATATTTTTGCTGTGCTCCACCATTTCGTTCATCAGCGTCTTTACTACCGCTTCTGCTTGTTTACGATCGGCATTTTTGTACAATATTTGAATCAAAGCGCTGGGGTCATTATTCTTACTGGGCATCTTTACTTGCACATCTTTTACCAGCTTTTTAGCCAAAGCTTGTACTTTTTCTGCCGCTTCTTCTTGGTTTAATTTTTGTTCGGGTTTGATGAGTTTTACTGCTGCTGGTTCAACCACCCTTGTATCCAGCAGCATATCTTTAGTTATTTCTTGTCCTTCCTGTTGAATTTTAGTAGTAGTCGATGAAAAAATCACGCTCGGTCTGTCGTAGGCCAGCGTACCTATTGCAACGTAAACTGGCGCCGGCTTTGGCTGCAGGGCTACTACTCCCGACACCCCCACAGTCACCGCGAGAGTAGCCAGTCCCACCCACTTGTATTGGTCGAAAGCAATTAAATAACGTTTAACAACGGATAAAGTCATGACGATTTTAGATTTTAGATTTTAGATTTTAGATTGCTAATTGTTAACGATAACTAATGATTGCTGACAAATGATACCCATTTCCCCAAAAGCAGCCACTGTAGGTAAGTTATAAACGCATATCGCATAAGTCATTCCCATCGAAAATCGAAAATCGAAAATGGTATGACTACCTATCATTACGTGACGGGCCGAACAAATCTGTTACCCCATTTCTCAACTGCTCAAAGAACAGAATAAATCCCAAAGTATCCCGGAATGGTCGAGTAAAAGTATTGATTACATAACCAATGCGCTCTACCAAATTCCTACCAATCACAATCACATCATTATCTTCGAGCATCGGGTTCTGAGAAACATTGCCCTCCAAAGCCGCTTTAGCATCTATCGAACGGTTGATTGCTCTACCTTGCTTTTCGTCGAACCGAATCAGGGCTATTTTCCGCAAGTCAGCAAGATTGACAGGCAAGTTGTTGAGAGCATCCAAAAACCTGCTGCCATTTTCTACGTAGAACGAGGTCAAACCACCACTAGCGTAACTCAAAACTCGAACGTAGATCCTGGGTTTAATCAGGGTAGACCGCGAAACAAGAGCTTTGTCGTAGTCTAGGTTTTTGGTACTAGCGTCCAATTCCGGGATGACAATCACATCTCCCGATGCCAAAGGAAAATCGAACAAATCGTTAGCGTTTGCTAGGGGAGTGTAGAGGTCGATTGGTTCCTCCACCGAGGAGCCGTCCATCAGCGTCCGCCGCACTCGCACCTCCCGCAAATCTGCTTTTCCCGTGACTCCCCCCGCAATCACCAAAGCAGCCGAAATTCGACCAGAACCCGCCGGAAGCGTGTAAAAACCCGGTTTGCTGACTTCTCCGGTGACAGTGATTTGGACGGGGACAGCAGCAGCAGCGAGGCTGTACCTGGATGCTAAATCTTGATCGGATTTGCGATCGGGCGTAACCTGTTTATACGGTACGACGATCGCATCTCCATCTTCCAAACGCAAATCCGGCGGAGCAATACCAGTTTGCAACGGTGTCAAAATATCAACAACTTGCTCCGCGACAGCACCTCCCGGCAGAGTCCGCCGCACCCGCACCGCCCGCAGTTCCGCCGTAGGATTAGTCCCAGCAGCAGCCGCCAGAGCCGCAGGAAGCTGGGGGGTTTGCAGCGGATAAAAACCCGGTCTGGCAACTTCCCCCGTCACCGTCACCACTACGGGGCGCTGAACCAGCAAAGCAGCCGAAACTTGAGGATTTTTGATAAATTGGCCAAAGCGCTCCCGGAGGCGCTGCTGTGATTCTTCAACAGTAAGACCACGCACATTCACTGTTCCGATTAGCGGGAGTACAATTACCCCTTCAGGGCTGATTGGACCTGTAAAACCTAGCTCTGGGAAGCGCTGAACTTGAACAGCAATCTGGTCTCCCGGGCCCAGGCGGTAGGGCCGATTCCGAAAAGCTGGGTTAATATCCCGGTTGAAATTGGCAGGCGGCGGTGGCGGGACCCGCAATTGCGGTGGCGCCACGAGTCGCTCGTCTCTTGGAACAACAGGTTGAGCTAAAGCCGTTTCCGAAAAAATTTTGCTATTAAAACCCCAGAATACAGCAGCAAAAGATAGAGTCCAAGCAGTTGAATACAGGCCTGCCAAGGAAAAAGCGAGGCGATTTTTAATTGTGGATTTTTCCCGCATTTTGAGAGGATTTAAAAAAGTAATATTTTGAATAATGACCGGAGTTGTAAGTTTCATCTAAATATAGGGACGAGAAAAAACAATAAGATATTTTAGGGGCGAGTTGAATCCGGATATTTACTAGGAAGCAGTTGATTTTGGCCAAATCTGCCCACGCCCTAGGCTGATTTATTTGCACCTACCTGCTTACTCAAACCGAAAAGTTTCTGTAATTAATTTAGCCTGGACACTTTCGGCAATAGATTCCACCAATGGTTGAGCTATCTTAATGTCGCCCTGCGGTTGAATGGGAAGGATGATACTGACAGCAACCCAAGAGGCGCGGCGGTTCGCGAGTCTAGCAATGCTGTCTTCCCAAAACCAGCGACTGGTTGCTGGAGAACCCCCGTTAGGCCAAGCGTACCACTGCACGACAGCAAAAGTTTGTTGCGGAGTCCAGCTTCGGAAAAACCTCGCCTCGACATTAGGCGGTGGCTGGCCGGGTATTGGTGCTAATTTAACTGTAAACCTCAAAGTGCGATGAGAATCGGTTTGCCACCGGTGAAATCCATCGATATCTAGCCATTCCACTTGGGGCTGGTTTTTGGCGTAATTTTGAGGCAACAGCAATAAAATGGCAATTGTTTGATCCTTTTTAATTTCTTGAACTAACCATCTGTGAGCGCCAATTTGGACGTTATTCTGAACGGCTATAACCTGCCACCCAGGAATTTTTATCCCGTTTTGGCGCAAACTTCTTAATTGCTTGAGGTTGGCAAGGGTTGGCGGGTTTGTCCAAGGCCATCTTCCAGTCGCGTAGCCGGGAATTGCTACTGCCCCAACCAATACCAGCAAAAACACCAGTACCATAATTTTAGATAATTGATACCGCCGCAGTAGTTTCTGTGCTGAAATCATCTGTTTCATTAATTGCCAGACTGACTTGGGAAATACTTTTCCATCCCGTTGAGGAGAAGTACCAATAACCCTAGTATACAAGCAGAATATAAATCTCCGCCCCATCCGGCGTGTAGCCAAGTAAAAAGCGCCTCTCTGTCGGTTCCGTGAAAGTAAGTTAGCAAAGTATTGCGAAAAATGTTGGAAGTGATGCTAATAATGGATGTAATCACTAAAAACAAAAGACTTTTTTTGCCAGAGTTCCAAACTCCCGTCCAATCCAGCAGAATTAAGCTGACGTAAAGACTGGTAAACAGCATTTTTAAGCCTGCACAGTGTGGAGCAACTTCTACAATGCGCTCGTTTACGTACAGATAAATTTCTTCCACTCTCACGTTGATACCAACCTTAATTAATATCCAGCCTGATGTTTCAGCAATGAATTGCTGTAAGGGCAAGGCGTAGGGTTCTATGAGGTAAGGAATGTGGTTTGGCGAGGCCAGAAATACGAACAAAAGCGGCATCGCCTGCAATTGCAAGCCGGGAATTCCTTTTAAAGATAAGCAAATGCTGGCCAGCATTATGGGGAGGGATAAATTTACTAAATCGCTCAAGCGACTCAGATAAAAAAGCGTGGCTAGTACCAGCAAAAAGCCTCCCAAAGGATGCGGTGAGTTGGGCAAGCTACGCCAGCACTTTCGGTTCATCCAAGCAATATAAGCTGCGTAGGGCAAACCAATTAGTCCGTGGCTGAAATATTCGTGTTCGAGGCTGATGCTTTTGGTGAGCCAGCCGTCGTACCAGTGTACTAGCAGGGGGGCGTACAGCAGCACTAGGAGCACCGTGATACCTTCCGCCAGTAGGTATCGCTTGAAAACAATGCGAATTTTGCGCTGGATGTGCATGGTTTGAGAAGTTTTAAGATTGCCGCGCTGGATTCGCAACGCTTTCGGGTTTTAAAGTGTGAGTTAAAGATTTGTTAATTCCCCACCAAAACCCTTTGAGAACCGCACCTTACTGCTTGAAACACCTGCCGCATAAATTTTATGAACAATTAGCAATTCAATGATAGTACGATCGCCCGAACAACTTGCTCGATCTGAGTATTGCTCAATCCGGGATACATTGGCAATGATAAAATTTGTTGGCACAGGGCTTCTGCGTGGGGGAAGTCGCCCCGATTGCCTAAGTTTTGGTAGGCGGGTTGCAGGTGACAAGGTAGGGGATAGTGTATACCTGTTTGAATGCCGTGTTGGGCGAGTTTTTCCTGAAGGGTGTTGCGGTCGATCGAGCTTTCCTCAGTAATTTTGATAACATAGAGGTGATAAATGTGACCGCTGCTGCTGTGGTTGGCGATGGGTACAATGCCTTTGTGTTTCAGGGGTTCTAGTAGAGTATCGTAGTGTTGGGCGGCGGCGGTGCGATCGCGATTCCATTTTTCTAAATAAGGCAATTTAACATTGAGCACGGCGGCTTGCAAATTGTCGAGGCGGCTGTTGGTACCGATTTCTGTGTGCAAATATTTGCTGGGTGCTCCGTAATTGCGGAGAGTTCGCATTTTTTCTGCGAGTTGTGCATCGTTAGTAATTAACATCCCGCCGTCGCCAAAAGAACCAAGGTTTTTGCTGGGATAAAAGCTGAATGCTGCTGCTTTACCGATGGAACCCGCGCGGTATCCTTCTCTCTCGGCTAAGTGCGCTTGGGCGGCATCTTCAAATATGATTAAATCGTGGCGGTTTGCAAAATCTAAAAGCTGCCGGGGCGATACCATTTGACCGTAGAGGTGTACGGGGATAATTGCTTTAGTTTTCGAGGTAACTGCTGTTTCGGCTGCTGTGAGGTCAATCAGGGCGGTTTCCGGGTCGCAATCTACAAGAATAGGTATAGCTTTGGCTTGGAGGACGGCGATCGCGGTGGCAATAAAAGTGTTAGCGGGTATGATAATTTCGTCGCTCGGATTAATACCGCAAGCTTGGAGTCCCAGAGCGATCGCATCTGTTCCACAAGCCACTCCTACGCCGTATTTTACTCCAGAAGCTGCTGCAAATGCTGTTTCAAATTCTGTCAGTGATTGACCTAAAATAAAATCTCCTTGCTCGATAATTTTTCCAATTGTTTCTGTTATTTGAGATTGGATTGGTTGGTGTTGCAGGGAGAGGTTGACAAATGGAACTTTTGGCGGGCGACTACTCATACATCAGACGAATACGAATTATTTATATTAACATTTAAGTGCGGATATCTTTTAAAAGTTTTTAACCGCAGAGGTCGCAGAGAGCGCAGAGGAAGAGAGGAGAAAGCCTCGCGCCCTTTTCTGGAGTTGTCAATTAAATCAAGGTTTTTCTGTAATATAGAATCAGATATTTTTCCAGTAATCAAACTCATGGAATACAAAAAACTGGGCGACAGCGATTTATCAGTATCTGAAATCTGTTTGGGTACGATGACTTATGGCCAGCAGAACACCGTTGCAGAAGCGGCCCAACAGCTTGATTTTGCGATCGATAGAGGCATCAACTTTATCGATACGGCAGAAATGTATCCTGTCCCTGGAAAGGCGGAAACTCAGGGAAAAACAGAGGAATATATCGGCGAATGGTTGGCGAAACAGCAGCGGGATAAAGTCATTATAGCGACTAAAGTGGCGGGCAGAAGCACTCGATTAAAGTGGATTCGGGAAGGGAAAAATCAGATCGATCGCCCAAATGTCGAAAAAGCCCTGAATGACAGCCTGAAGCGCTTGCAAACTGACTACATCGACCTCTATCAGATCCACTGGCCAGACCGCTACGTGCCCTTATTTGGCGCGCCGGATTACGACATCGCCCAAGAGCACGAAACAGTACCGATTTTGGAACAGTTAGAGGTATTTTCTGACTTGATTAAAGCTGGCAAAATCCGCTATTTGGGTTTGAGCAACGAGACGCCTTGGGGAGTTTGCGAGTTTTGCACGTTGGCTGAAAAACACGGTTTGCCGAAAGTTGTTTCCATTCAGAATGCTTTCAGTTTGAGCAATCGGACATTTCACCTAAATTTAGCAGAAACTTGCCGTTTTAAGAATGTGGGATTGATGGCTTACAGTCCTTTGGGATTTGGGTTGTTAACGGGTAAATACTTGAATGGAATTCCAGAAAATTCTAGGTTGGCTTTATTCGCTGGATTTGGTCAGCGTTACGATAAAACTAATCTGAATGATGCGGTGAAAGCCTATGTTGAAATTGCGGGGAAACATGGGATAAGTCCGGCGCAGATGGCTTTGGCGTATGTGCGATCGCGCTGGTTTGTAACTAGCACAATTATCGGTGCAACAAGTCTCGAACAGTTGGAGGAAAATATCGGTAGTTTGGATGTTAATTTGGAGCGGGAGATTGTAGCGGAAATCGATGCGGTGCACGCTAAGTATCCGAATCCGACACCGTAAGTTTATTAGTAGGTTGGGTTGAGGTAACAAAACCCAACTTATCACTTTAATATGCGAAAATTACATAAACAGAACTTAGGCACTCCGCCCAAGAAACCGGGTTTTTTAGTGAATCTGCGGGCTGTAACGAAGTTGTATCGCAAAAAACCCGGTTTCTGAGTTCCCCTGCGTAATTTTTAGTTGAGGAAGTTTGCAACTTCTGGTTGGAAAAAGGTTTTTGAATGCGATCGCACTCACGTATTAGATGTGCTGAGAGGTTTTCTTGAGGAAGTGATGCAGCTAGCTGTAGATAAGGGTTACATCACGCTTGAAGAGAAGGAGGAGTTTATTAGTCCGGCTTTTGCTAGCAGTACGGATGCTGTGGTATTGAGTAAGTAGTTGGTTTTGGTGGTATTTTGGGCGATCGCACCTAACTATTAATGTATCCCCTCACTTTTACCCCTAATTATTACCCCTAAACTCAGGGTGTTAAGGATGATCGCACCTAACTATTAATTTATCTTACGAATATTTTAACCGCACATGATGTACGGGCGCCCCGCCCGTACTACGGTTTAGCTTGTTTGCATTTTACTCTTCTTCTGAGTCATCAACTTTAGACTCTTTGGCTTTCTGTCGAATCTGCTTGAGTTCTTCTTTTGGCTTCCAGTTGCTTTTGGGAGTTAGTTTGTACACGTCAGTACGTCCCCTCCGCTGTTCCTTCAGCAATAAACCTGCATCTGAGAGGGTTTTTAGGGCATATTGGGCTTTTCTGACGCTCATATGACAGATTTCTGCTGTTTTCTTCAATTTAGCGAAACACTCACCTGTGAGTTTTCCCCCTGTCCTGCGAACCACATGGGCATAGAGTCTGAACTCGTAGGGGTCTAAGCCGTACTCGTCGAGGTCTGAATGGACGACTGGCAAAGGCGGTAAGTCTTTTTTAGAATTTTTATTTGCAGATTGAGGGGGCTGTTGAGATAAGTCCTTTTCTGAAGAAGTCCACTCATCCGAGTCTTTCCCATCATCTTGGTGATTTTTATCGATCGACATATGTTTTAGGTGCATGAGTAGTGCATCCAGTGCATCTTAGCATATGCACTTAATACTTATCTGATACGCACTTAATGCGTAAGCCCTGTTATATATTTAATTTGTTAAGTAATTACAAGTTATGTCTTGAAGAAAATACCTTAGCCACGCACTTAATTTTTATACTGACTTCGGCACGAAACCTTGCAAATTCAGATCACAGGTGTTAAAGTTCTAAAATAGAAGACAAAACAAAAGCGTCCTCCACACTTCTCAGGTGCAAGGACGCTAAGTCTCAACACTTCTCAGGTGTAAGGACTCTCTAATGTTTTGTATTTTTCGTAAAATCGAATCTTACAGTGGCTGCGCTGGCGTGCATCAGGTCACTTTAAAGATTCTGTTGTTGTTTAGACATTTACAAACATGGTAACACAAAATCCGCTTTCGCTACTAGACAAGCTGTCTAAGCATCCTCGTGGTTTGGAGCTAGCTTATCTGGTTTATCAGCTCCATCAAGATAGTCAAAGGCATACACAGCCAGAGCCTCGGCTTGTTGCGATCGCCTTGAACCTAGCCAAGCGTCAAGGTATAAAAGACAGACCATACTTCAAAGGTATGGCTAATGACGAGATTCGCGGGTGGATTGCTCAGCACTCTCCCAAGCAGGAAATTAACTGAAAACAAAATAGCTTAGACAGCAGCCAGTCAGCTTACTGGCTGGCTTAGCTGTATCTAATCTACTTGTTGTAATTGTGAGTATCAATCCACCCAACACTTAGTCAAAGAAGCTAATGGCTAACATCCAAATTGCTGAAAACAGACAACTCAGTGAGCTACTTGAAAAAGCACTCTCTACTCAAGCAAACTTGAACCGCATTCTGCTTGAAAAAATTGAAGCCAAGGACAAAACTATCGAATTGCTTCAAATTGAGAATCAACAAAAATGCAATGAAAAGCTTGAACTGCAACAAAAGTTAGATGACTCAGAAGATGAAAAGCTTGAACTACAACACAAGATAGATTCATTGGAGGATGAGAACCTTGAACTGCGACAACGAGTAGATCCCTATTCGCCAGATTGTCTTTCGATTGAAGACTCTTGTGACGAGGAATATTAAACAGGGATGTAGGTAAATTCATCAAAAGTGCGATCGCCCTTCCCATCCAAAAAATAGGACAATGGTAAAGGGCGATCGCACTTCACCCTAAAATCTTTCTCAACTAAACCCATGAGTACAATTCGCTTACAACTAGCCGAATACTTGAAATGTCGAGGTTTCACCCCCGAAAACTTAGTCGAAGCTATCGGCGAAACACTCAATCCTGAAACCGTATACCAACTGATAGAAAAAGCCGAAAACCTCAGCCACCTAGACTTATCCATCCTAGCCGCCATTATAGATGGCTTGAGCAAACTCAATGGTTTTCCCGTTGGCATCGCAGAAGTGCTAATATTTTTTCCTGACATTTCCGAGGAAGCATTGGCAAAATCACCTTGGCGTCAACTTTACCTCATCGATAATGAAATTCCCCCCTATGATTGGGGAGATGTAGACCCCCTCGAAGGCACAAAGCCTGTGCGTTTTATTCCGGGAGTTGGAATGGTAATTCTGGACAATGAAAGTGCAACCAATAGCAAAGAAGATATCCAGCAATTTACTAGAATTACCTGCGATTCACAATTCATGGCGGGAAAACCTTGCATTCGCAACTTACCCATAACTGTTGAAACTATCATCTCAATGATGGCTTCTCACTATTCCACAGCAGAAATACGCCAAACTTATCCAGAACTTGAAGAAGAAGACTTTAAAGAAGTTCTAGCCTATGCTGCGTGGCGGATTCAAGAAACAAACCCGATCGACCTTGGCAATAAAAAGGTAGAGAAAATTTGTGAGTCAGCCACCTAATTTTTTGCAGGTGAGGGCTGTAGTGCTAGTTAACTTCCCGGCTCAAATTCCCCCCGGTCGCGAACAGGAAAACACTCGACCTGCCGTAATTGTAGCTTTACCAAATGTCACAGGAATAACGCGGTTTTCGTTGGTAATAGTTGTTCCCTTGACGACACAACAGGGAGATTGGGCGACACGAAACTCAACGCTATATCCGCAGCTTCAGGCGGGAATGGGAAACCTACGCTATGACTCTACTGTGTTGCTGGATCACATACGTGCTGTGGACATAAAGCGTGTTTTGGGCTACCGAGGAGATTTAACCGCAGAAGAGTATCAGCCGATCGCAAATGGACTAAAAGCGATGTTTAACTTTTGAATTCTCCCTTCATCAGCGTTTATCTGCGTGCATCTGCGGTTAAAAACTCCCCTCAATTCCCTGACAACAAGCTTAATGTCCCAATAGCTTATCCCGCAAATGCTTAATCCGATCGCGCAATTTACCCGCCTCCTCAAACTCCAACTTCTTAGCCGCCGCCTTCATCTGCCCTTCCAACCGCCCAATTAACTGAGGAATCTCATCCAAAGATAACTCGTTTACCTGTTCGTAAACCTCCTCCAACTGCTGAGAATTCAGCTTGCGCGACACATCCAAAAATGCCAAAATCGCATTACTCGATCGCTTTTTGGCGATCGGCTGCGGCGTAATCCCGTGCATCTTATTGTACGCTAGCTGAATCCCCCGGCGTCGATCGGTTTCGTCGATCGCCTTAACCATACTATCCGTCAAATTATCCGCGTACAAAATAGCCTGTCCCTGAACGTGCCGCGCCGCCCTTCCAATCGTTTGAATCAACGAACGTCCCGATCGCAAAAACCCCTCTTTATCCGCATCCAAAATTACCACCAGCGAAACTTCCGGCAAATCCAAACCTTCCCGCAGCAAGTTAACACCAATCAATACATCAAACTTACCATCCTGCAAATCTTGGATAATTTCGATGCGTTGAATCGACTGAATTTCCGAGTGCAAATACCGGACTTTAATAGCCCTCTCCTGCAAATATTCCGTTAAATCTTCCGCCATCCGCTTGGTTAAAGTTGTCACCAAAACACGCTCGTCCCGACTTACTCTCTCTTTAATTTCCCCCAACAAATCATCAATTTGTCCTTCCGTCGGGCGCACAAAAATAGTCGGATCTATTACTCCGGTAGGGCGAATTACTTGCTCTGCAACTCTGCCTTCAGATATTTCCATTTCCCAATCCCCAGGCGTAGCAGAAACAAAGATGCACTGATTTTCTTTTGCCCAGAATTCCTCTGCTTTTAAAGGGCGGTTATCTGCCGCGCTGGGCAAGCGAAAACCGTGTTCTATCAATACTTTTTTGCGCGCTTGGTCGCCGTTGTACATCCCCCGAATTTGCGGCACTGTGACGTGAGATTCATCTATCACCAACATCCAATCTTTCGGGAAATAATCAATCAAACATTCTGGCGGTTCCCCCGCGTTTCTCCCTGCTAAATGCCGCGAATAATTCTCGACTCCGTTGCAGTAACCTACCTCGCGCAGCATTTCCAAATCGTAGCGGGTGCGCTGTTCTATTCGCTGAGCTTCTAATAGTTTACCCTCTTTTTCAAATTCTACCAGTCGGTCTTCTAATTCGAGTTCTATCCCTTGGCAAGCAGCCTCTAATTTATCTTCGGCCGTGACAAAGTGGCGCGCTGGATAGATATTTAAAGCCGTTGAACTTTGCAGGATTTTACCTGTTACGGGGTCAACGTAGCGAATGGCATCGATTTGGTCGCCGAAGAATTCAACGCGAATAATTCTATCTTCGTAAGCGGGGCCAATTTCCAAAACATCGCCTTTGACGCGAAATTTGCCTCTGCCTAAATCTATATCGTTGCGGCTGTATTGGACGTTAACTAAATCTCGCAAAACTTGCCGCTGGTTGACTTCCATTCCTACTTGCAAAGGAATAGCAGCTTTCAGGTATTCTGCGGGCATTCCCAAACCGTAGATGCAGCTAATCGAAGCAACTACAATTACGTCGCGGCGTTCAAAGAGCGATCGCGTGGCTGAGTGCCGCAGCATATCGATCTCGTCGTTAATTGCTGCCGTTTTCTCAATGAAAGTATCGGTGACGGCGATGTATGCTTCAGGTTGGTAGTAGTCGTAATAACTGACAAAGTATTCGACTGCATTGTTAGGGAAAAAATTACGCAGTTCGTTGCATAGTTGAGCTGCTAGGGTTTTGTTGTGTGCTAGGACTAAGGTGGGTCTACCGATTTTTTCAATCACCGAGGCAATGGAGAAGGTTTTACCCGTACCTGTGGCGCCGAGTAAGGTTTGAAATCGATCGCCCGCTTCGATGCCTTTGACGAGTTGCTTAATCGCTAGCGGTTGGTCGCCTGTGGGCTGGAAGGGCGCTTGCAATTGAAAAGATGCTGCCGCAGTTACCATAGGAAAATGTAGCTATTACCCATAAATCTTAACAAAAATGCAGAGATTCTGCAATTTCGTTAAAAAAATAGTTAGACTTTGTAATATTATTTTAATCATCGGCCGAAATAGCAAGCAGAAAGCCAAGAAAAGCAGTTGTCCGCACCCAGCAATCAACGCCCAATAATCACAAGGAAAAAAAATATGAGTCTCAGCCCCAAAGATAAAGGCAATGCGATCGCCCGCCGCGGCAAAGCAAGTTCCAAAAGCCAAGCGACAGCAGCCGCAGAGGCAAAATCAGCGGGAATTCAACTTTATCAGCCGCAACACCTGCATGACAACCGCCCCGTCGGCCCAGACGATTTTACCATCAGCGAGACCGTCTCGATGTCGGGGAATCGCCCGATCGGCACCAGCACCCTGCACATCAGCGAAACCTACGGCATTGTAGCCAATCGCCCGGTGGAATCCAGCGACTTGGAAGTGGTGGGGACAGTGGGAAGACGCCCGATCGGCTCCAGCGCCATGCAAGTCAGTGAAATGTTCAGTATGTCCGGTGCCCGCCCTATTGGCATCAGCACTCTTCACATTGATGAAGTTTACTCCACAATGGGAGGAAACCGCCCTATTGCGTCAAACGAAATTGACGATAGCTCGACATTAATGGGCTTTTTAGATTAATTAGTCAGTTGTTAGTTGTTAGTTGTTAGTTGTCATCTGCTACCAATAACTAATAACTAATAACTAATAGCTAATAACCACTGCCAACAGTCAACTAACTACTTGCCGATAAGCTGATATTTGCTCAATAAAGCAGCAAAGCGCTTGTAATCCAAAGGCTTCCCCAAATACTCCGCCGCTCCCAATTCCACACCCTGATTTTTGTCGTCCAAAAAAGTTATCATAATCACTGGAATATCAACCAAATCTTGATCGGCTTTCAATGCCGACAGCACCGCCCAGCCGTCCATACTCGGCATCATCACGTCCAGAATAATCGCGTCGGGCAGCAACTCCTTAGCCAACAGAAGCCCCCCTTGACCGCTAGCCGACGATCGCACCCGAAATCCCTGTTTCGACAAGCAACGGGTCATCAAATCCCGCGCGTCTGGATCGTCGTCAATCACCAGCACAGTAGCAGCATCGGGCAGATCCAGCGGTTGCGATCGCACTTCTTTTTGCTTCGCTTCAGTCGCCGCTACACTCGTTTCTAACTCCTCGGAAGGCTTCGGCTGCATTTCTGCGATTTCTTGATCGTCCTGCACTTCTTTCGGGCTTGCAACCGCAATCGGCACCCGGATCGTAAAAGTAGAACCGCAATCAAACTCGCTCTCAACCGTAATGTCTCCGCCCATCATCTGGCAAAACTTCCGGCTAATTGTCAGCCCCAAACCGGTGCCGCCGTATTTGCGGGTAGTAGAATCGTCCGCTTGAGCGAAAGCTCCGAACAGCCTCGACACCTGATCCTCCGTCATGCCGATGCCGGTATCGGTGACTTGAAAGACGATCGAAGGCTGTTGACACCGAGAAGGATCTGCCGAGAGTTCTTCGGAATTGTCGATCGGCAAAACCTTCCCTTCTTCCTTCCAAACATTAATCGTAATTTTGCCTTGATCGGTAAACTTAGCAGCATTGCTCGCCAAATTTAACAGGGCTTGCCGCAGCTTCGACGCATCGGAGTAGATCGTGCCAATATTGCGATCGCAATTGACGATCAAAGTATTGCCATTTTTCCCTAGCGTCGGTTGAACAGTAGTGACAACCTCCTCGATCAAATCCCACACCTCAAAAGTCTCCCAGAAAAGAGTCACCTTTCCTGCTTCAATTTTAGAAATATCCAGGATGTCACTAATAATGTTGAGCAACTGCTTGCCTGCCATATTAATGCTTGCCAAATCCATCACAAACTCTTCTTCGCCGAGTTCCAGAGCCTCTTCTTGCAGCAGCTCGCTGTAGCCGATAATCGCATTCAAGGGCGTCCGCAACTCGTGAGTCATATTTGCCAAAAATGTGCTTTTGGCCCGGTTGGCCGCTTCCGCAGCATTCTTAGCGACTTCCAATTCGCCCGATCGTTCTTCGAGCTGTCGCTGCCGCACTTCCAAACCGTTGAGCAAACTGCTAATTTGCTGAGCCATTGTATTGAGAGTAGAAGATAGCACCCCGATCGCGTCATTAGAAACAACAGGCGAGCGAGCCGTCAAATCACCGCTCGCCATCAGTTCCGCAGTTTCCCGCAGCAAGCCGAGATTCCGAATAATTGCCGACACCGACACAAAACCCACTATCCCCGCGATCAAACTCAAAACCAAAGCCCCCATCAGCCAGTGCTGAGTGCGGCTCGCCACCAAGAGAGTTTGCTGCACCAGCACCGCCATTGCTGCCTCGGGAACCCCCGCCGTCGGATGTGAGGCAGCCTCTATTGTCAGCAAATAGTTCTTCATCTCCACAGAACCCATCCACCCGACTCCCACCGCCATCCAAGTTATCAGTACCAAGATGACAAACAGCCCGCTCAAAGACGCCCGAGTTCCCAGAGAAATCCCCCTCGTAGTAAGTGCCGCCGCCCAAGGATAGCCCTTGAGAAAAGGATCTGGCGGAACCGGTGCGCCGGAATTCCAAATCTCCTCAATTTGACCGTCCACCCTCACCTTGCCAATCCGCACTGTTTTCCAGATATGCTGAGTTTGGGCATCTATTTTTACCTTGCCCGAAGGCGCTGCAAACTCAATATTTTTAGCAGCCGCCCTGACTTTAACCACATTTGTCGAACCAGCTTTTTCTACTGCTTGCTTCCACAGGTAAACGCCCAAATAAGCCGCTTCGATCGGGTCATCCGTGACTCGATTTTCCCCGTATCGGGCTTTATAAGCTTTGACAAATTTCCGATTTTCCGCTGTATCTACCGTTTGAAAATAGTTCCAAACCACCAAATGTCCGGCAATATTGGACGGCCCGATCGCCCGCACTTCCTCTTCTGCTACGCTGACCGACATCACCGGCAAATCCTCCGGTTTCAAGCCAACCTCCCGCAGCTTTTGGAAAAAAGCCACATTGCTATCGCCGTTGAGAGTGTTGAGAATAGCATCCGGTTTCACTGCTAAAATATGTGCGATCGCCTCCCCCACTTCCCTCGAACCCAGCGGCAGATACACTTCCCCCGCCAACTCTCCCCCATGTGCCGCCAGTTGAGCTTTCACAATCCGATTTGCCGTCCGGGGAAACAGATAGTCCGAACCCAACAGGAAAATTTTCCGCTTCCCCTGTGCCAGCAAGTAATTCACCCCAGGCACAATCTGTTGGTTCGGGGCAGCACCAGTGTAGAAAATATTCGGACACTGTTCTAGCCCTTCATACTGCACCGGATAGAACAGCAACCCTCTGCCGTGATCGAAAGCCGGCAGTACAGCTTTGCGGCTCGCCGAAGTCCAACAGCCAAATACCACCGCCACCTGCGCTTCTAAGAGCAATTGCTTAGCTTTTTGAGCAAAAGTCTGCAAATCGCTGGCTCCATCTTCTATAACCGCTTCCAAGGGGCGTCCGAGCACCCCTCCCGCGGCATTAATTTCTTCAACAGCCAATAGCGTCGCATCTTTAACAGAAATTTCGCTGATGGACATCGTGCCCGTCAGCGAATGCAACACGCCTATTTTGATCGGCTCACGAGTCGGGCCGGCTGCCTTGAGGGGGTTACTGCTCCTTGCTCCCATAGGGTTTTAGATAATTTTTACTAATAACAGAAATTTTAGTTCGATCCAGCACGAAGTTTGCCTTGATGCTAACTTTTCTTTAGCAGATTATTTAACCCGATCGCCACCAAACTTGGGAATTGCTGCACCCTGTTGATTTTAACGGTCAAACTCTCAGCATAGACTTAAGTCTGCACTAACCTGTCGCCTATTTGTCTCTTCATTTTTTACGGATGTTGAAAGAGCCTTATACAACATTCGGCACTTAATGCGATCGCGCGCTGCAGAAAAATTCTCCCCCCCTCCCCTCTCCCCAGCTCATTCACGGCCCGCGCCTTGCGACTCACCAAGCAATCTCACGCACTATAGCCCTTTCCCTATTTCCTTTCGGGCCAATGGAAGTCTCCGTGATTTATCTTAACTATAAAACTCAAAACTCAAAACTCAAAACTCTTCACCAGCCCCTCTCTCCCTTCAGGCAGAGGGAAGTCTTCGTGATTTCCCTTATAATAAGTATAAGGTTAACTTCTAAGTACCCTTGTTAAAAATAAATTTTGCAAACAATAGGGGAAAAACTAATGAATACTGAAGAAAAGGCGACCCATACTAGCAGCGAGAATGAAGTAACCCTACCAAAATCCCGGGAAACATTGCTCGGCGAGGAAACAGAAAAAGCCCTCGGTCAGCAAAAACAAGAAAATGCTCAAACTATGCGCGCTGTTGAACAGCTCAAAGAAGAACTTCAGCACAAAATAGATGAAGAATGTCATACCAAGGTAGATTAAAACTAATACAGATTTTTTGAGGGTGTAGGTAAGATGCGGTCTTGCCCACACCCTACTTTTCAAGGCAGAAGGCAGAAGGCAGAATTAAATAAAAATTTATAATTTTAAATGCTTTTGGGTAAAAAAAAAACGTCCGGGAAGCGGGGTGACCATCCACCAGTTTTTTTACAGAAATACTTCGTTGCAGCCACCAGGAACAGTAAAAAAAACCGATAAGTATGAAAGAGGCAGTCCGTCCCCGACTGAAAAATAACTTTTCCATCTTCCATCTTCATTTGTTATTCATTTTTTATTCCTATTTTATTCCTAGAGGTAGAGTGCAAAGCAGCTCCTAGTTACCTATAATGAGTTTAAGTAAAAACTGTCAACTTTGATACAGATAGGGAGAAACCCATGAGCGTTGAAGATAGAGCAAAGGCAACTGGCAAAAACATCGAAGGCGCTGCTCAAGAAGCCCTAGGCAATGTTACTGGCGATCCGAAAGATAAAGCAGAAGGCAAAGCCAAGCAAAAACAAGCTGAAGCTGGTCACGCGATCGAAGATGTAAAAGATGAGCTCAAAAAGAAACTAGACTAAGCCTAATACTAATTGAGAGGGTCGAGCAACCTGACCCTTTCAAGTATTCAAAATCTTTTGTGAAAGGAGGAAAAAAAGGTGAGTTTATTGCAGCAGAGTCGCAAAATAATTGCGGGCGTACTTTTGGTATTAATGCTGGCAGTTACTACTGCGTGCGCGCCCAGCGTTTCAGCCCAAAAATCAACTGATGTACCTGTAGCAGTTGGTGGCAGTCAGGGTTATTACGCGCAGCTAGAACGTGGCAATACGGCCGCCGGTCAAGATTTTGGTCAATGGGTAACAAAAACGGCTAAGGGCCTCGTTCAGGATGCTTACGTGCGCGACAATAACAAATTGGGAGTTGTAATTACCCCGCAAGTCCGCCCTACTGAAGTGAAAGATTTGGCCAAATCTTTAGCACAAGGTTTTCACCGCAATTTCCCAAATCAGGATGTAAGTGTTTTGGTTTACGCTCCTGACAAAAAGTTGATTTTGACTGCTAAGTACGACCAGCAATCAAATCAGATTGAATACAAGTCTTGACCTGGTTAGCAAGCTTAAATGATAGCCGCGTGACGGTTTAATATTCCGCAGTCTTTTGAAGGCGAAACAATCTCAATTTAAGACTGAAATGTTGTGTAGATTGGAAAAAAGTTACCATGAGTAGCAGCGATAATTACAAGCGTCAAATCATGAACGATTTAGCCCAGGGCGATCGAGAAATGATGCCTGAGACAACGGGTGAAGATTACGAAAACTTTGACGATTTTGCTCAGAGAACTTCGCCGGCTCAGCGCAAACAATTATTCGGGCGTTCCCTAAATCACGACTCCCTCCCGCCGGCTCAGTTGGAACCGGAATTGCAAAAGGCGATCGCCCAAATTAAGCCAAACGAACGCGATGATGTAGCGCGGGAATTCTTCAAGCATTTGGGCAAGAGAGGATTGGACGATCGCCAATTGGAAAAGCAGCTAGGACTTTCTACTCACCACGCCAGCCGCATGAATGCTGACGATGTTACCAAGCTGGCCTCGTTTACCTATCACAATCACCCGGATATTTTCCAAGAAGTGCTGGCAGAACAGCCGAGTTTGATGAAGTTTTTGGGAAATCCAGTTGTTGCAGGTATTTTGGGAATAGTTGCGGCTAAATGGCTCAACAACCGTAAATAGTCTCTGATTTAGACAAGCCTAAAAGCGGATAATAGGTGCAGCAAATAAAAGGACGATCGCCCAGGCGATCGTCCTTTTATCTTTTATATCCAGTCCTGTAAAATAACCCAACTCCCGTTTGTAGTGAGGACTTGAGTCCTCATAAGATTCTGAGGACTTGAGTCCTGACTAAAAACTGTTTTAATTGCGGTCTTTCTAGGGGACATTATATTATAATAAACCCCTAGGATTTAAATCTTAATTATTGGACTCGTAGCTGTTCGAGAGATTAACACCCCTTGCCAATTACCGACTACGAATTACCGATTGCCAATGACTAATTATTGGTCAAAGCTAAAAATAGCTGGACAGCAGTCAACACCGGTATACCTGACACTCCGCAAAATTAAATGTAGGATTAAGTGTTGCTGTGAATCAGAAAAAAAAGATGAACGTATCCACTATTTGGCGAAAACTCCGCAGCCAGCAAGCTTTCTGCTTGGCTGTACTCCTGGCAGGTTGCCTGGTATTTATCGGTTGTTCCCCCGCGCAGTCAGCGGCTGGGAATTCAGTCGATCCCAAGTTGAAAGAGCAAGTCTTGCAGGTTATCCGCGAAAACCCGCAAGCAATTATAGAGTCGGTACAAGCGTACCAGCAACAGCAGCAGCAGTCTCTCAAAGCAGCGCAGCAGTCATTTTTGCAGGAGATGAAAACTAATCCCAAATCTTCGATCGGGGATTCTCCCAGCACGGGTTCACCTTCCCAGCAAATTGTACTTTTAGAATTCTCTGACTTTCAATGTCCATTTTGCGCGCGCGCTCACGATACTGTCAAGCAGTTTATGGCAAAACACCAGGACAAAGTTACTTTAGCTTACAAGCATTTTCCCTTGACTTCAATTCACCCTCAAGCGCTGCCAGCAGCAAAAGCAGCTTGGGCTGCCCAACAGCAGGGCAAATTCTGGGAATACTACAGCGCTTTGTTTGAAGGGCAGAAAGAGTTAGGCGAACCATTGTACGGATCGATCGCCCAAAAGCTCAATCTAAAATTAGATAAATTTAACACCGATCGCAACAGCCCCGCTGCCGAAGCCGCCATTGAGAAAGACGTGCAACTCGCTCAACAACTGGGCATTCAAGGCACTCCCTTCTTTATTATGAACGGTCAAACTTTCTCCGGGGCGATCGAGCTTTCTGAGATGGAAAGCATTCTCGCATCTGTCTCGAAATAAGTAATTCCTGACTCTGGGAAACCGAGTCTAAAAATTCGTTCCCAGCCTGCTGGGGCTGGGAACGAGAAAAACCAGAAAAACTAGAAAAATCTTTGATTAAACCGCCGCCAACTCAGGAGTCGGACGCTTGCTGTGGCGGATACCCTCGATCGCGGCTGCGTAATCATTCGCCTTAAACACAGCAGAACCAGCGACGATCGCATTTGCACCCGCTTCCAGAACCTGCCAAGTATTGTTCCCCTTCAAACCGCCATCCACCTCAATCCAAGGATCCAGGCCCTTGTCGTCGCACATTTTACGCAACTGGCGAATTTTCGGCAAAACAGCCGGGATAAAACTTTGACCGCCAAAGCCGGGATTGACGCTCATAATCAGCACCAAATCGCAAAGTTCCAGCACGTACTCGATCAACTCCAAAGGCGTCGAAGGATTCAGAACCACACCAGCCATTTTGCCCAATTCCCGAATTTGGCCGAGGGTGCGGTGCAAATGAGGCGAAGCATTATGCTCAGCATGAACCGAAATAATGTCAGCACCAGCCTTAGCGAAGTCCTCGACGTACTTCTCCGGCTCCACAATCATCAAGTGGACATCGATCACCTTGGTAGTAACAGGGCGAATTGCCTCAACAATCAGCGGCCCGATAGTAATATTAGGAACAAAGCGACCGTCCATCACATCTACGTGAATCCAGTCAGCCCCAGCTCGATCGACAGCCTGAATCTCTTCTCCAAGACGGCTAAAATCGGCTGATAATATGGATGGAGCAATAACAATCGGTTTTTGGGATTGGGTCATGGCTTTCGTGGGTTCTCCTGTCTCCTGTGCTGTATCCAGTTTATCAAAATACGGGTCTCCGGGCCGAAAAGTTGCCAACGATCGGTCGCGAGATTGGCAGGGCAGAAAAATTTTGCCTCTGACAGACAAGTTTGGCGATCGCCCCAGCCCAGCTCTCGGAATTTTGGTTTAGGATATCAATTTTCCCTCTAACAAATAACTTGTGTGCAAAATCTGACCTTCTGCAAATTTTGAGTACCGAATTATGAAAAAAACAGATCCCTTAGAAAATCCTGAACTCGATCGTGGCAGTCTGTTTGTATTAATGATCCCAGTCATCGGCTTTTTCCCCGCCCTGTGGACTCTTTACCGCCGTCAGGGTAGTCCCGAACGCAAAGCCATCAGCCGCTTGGCAATTGCCCTTGCTTTTAGTTGGCTCTTAGGACATATTCTTTTAGAAGCTGGAGCGATTTCTGCGGAATCTCCGACACTTCCCATGTTATTAATGAGTAGCCTGCTAACAACCAGCTATTTCATCGTTGCTCTGGGACTGATGGTTCGCCTCTGGAAGCGTCAACCGCTATGGTTGCCCGGAATTAGCCGCGTAGCCGAGCAAGTGGTGGGCAAACATTTATCATAATTTAGGGTTCTTTTAGGCCCCTACGGTATTGATTGATTGCGTCTTCAGCTTGATACTACATATTGCCATTATCTTTTTTATTTTTGTTGTGTGTGAGGAAGCCAGTGCCAGCTCAAAAAATTCCTAATCAAGACCCTATCCAACAATCAACTGCTCAACCTGCAACCAAAAAAGCTTCCCAGCCCCATCGAGGCCGCTGGCTGGGTTTTGGTTTTGGTTTGGCTGGAGTAGCCATGCTCTCAGCGACAGCCGGAGCGTTGCTAGCCGTGTCCCTTTCTACAACGCCGCTTCAGCAACAAAAGTTGAGCCCTGAAGAAGCAGCAGTATTTTCTCAAGGCGACATGGCAAAGCTCAACATGAAGATGCCGGAGCTGACTCGCCCAGTTAATATTTTAGTTTTAGGACTTAAAGTTCTGACCTCTGACATCGAAGGAAGTGCCAACAAAAATGTCGGATACGAGGTTTGGGAAAACTCATTTAAGGGCTTAACCGATACCATGCTGTTGGTTAGGTTTGACCCTCAAAATAAAAAGTTAAGCGTGCTTTCCATTCCGCGAGACACCCGCACCTATGTTGAAGGTAGGGGCGAGGTGAAAATAAACGAAGCTAATTACTACGGGGGTCCAGCTTCGTCAGCGAAGGCAGTCAGCGGACTCTTGGGCGGCGTGGGAATTGACCGCTATGTCACAGTTAATATTCATGGCATAAAAAGTTTGGTAGATGCCCTTGGTGGCATTACTATTAATGTCCCGAAAGACATGAAGTATACCGATCACAGCCAGCATTTATATATAGATTTAAAGGCTGGCAAGCAGAAGCTCAACGGCGAACAAATTGTGCAATATTTGCTTTACCGGCACGACGATTTGGGCGATATCGGGCGGGTGCAGCGCCAGCAATTGTTGATGCGGGCTTTTGTGGAACAGGAAGTAAATGTAGGTTTGCTGTCTCGACTACCGAAGATTTTATCGGTGATTCAGTCTCACCTTGACACGAATTTGAGTATAGAAGAATTGGTAGCTTTGGCTGGTTTTGCTACTCAAACTGATCGCGCTGGCGTGCAGATGTTGATGGTTCCCGGTAAATTTAGCGATGCGAAAGATTACAAGTCAAGTTTTTGGTTGCCAGACCAATATGCCATCGAAACTATGGTGGCGGAACATTTTGACTTCGGCCAAAATACTTGGGAAATTGAGAATGCTGATGCGACTTTTCTGAATGTGGCGATTCAAGATAGTACCGGAGATCCATCGGCTGTTGAAGATTTTGTCAAGATTTTGACTCAAGGGGGTTATCGGAATGTTCAGGTTTATAAAGCTTGGCCCGAACCGCTGGAGGTAACTACTCTAGTAGCTCAACAGGGCGATATTAAAGGTGCTCAAGCGATTCGCCAGTTTTTGGGTTTTGGAGATGTGCTGGTTGAGAGTACCGGTTCTTTGCAGTCGGATGTGACAATCAGATTGGGTCAGGATTGGTTGGAGAAAAAGGCTCAGTCCGGCGGTGCGGCTAAGTCTTTTTAAACTGGATTATAACTGGGGTATTTGTAGGGACACAGCAATGCTGTGTCCTCTTATTTTCTGTTGGTAGAGATGGAGGCGATCGCTTTTTTGTCGATTTACTGATACTATATTTTTTGGTGATGATGAATCACGATCGCAATACCGATACTTCCCTCCGCAATCACAAGTGAAACAATAATCAACGAGGGAAAGCTTAAGATATTTTATCAAGGTAAGGTTGATGAACAAGGGTGATAAAATAGACCGACAGCGGGAACATCAGGCAAATGAACGCACCTTTCTTGCATGGTTACGAACTTCACTGGCTTTAGTTGGTTTTGGGTTTGCCATCAGTCGGTTCAGTTTATTTCTCCGTCAATTTCAAGCTACAGTAACTCAGCAAGAAGTTTCCTCCCCTCCCTTCTTCAACTCAGAAACTTTAGGGCTGAGTCTGGTCGTTTTTGGGATTGCGGTGATTGCCTTAGCAGCATGGCGTTATAATCGAGTATTCTGGCAAATTGAGCGAGGTGATTATCGCCCAAATCGTGTGCTAGTTTGGATTCTGACTGGAGTTGTAATGATTTTAGGAACGTTAAGCATTCCGTTGTTGCTATGGCGCGATAGCGGAAATATAGCTCCCACTTCAACTCCTAAAAACTCTCAATTCTAAGTTAACCCGATCGCTTAGCTAAAGTGCCTATTCCTTTGTTGATTAAAGGGGCGGATTTTCGGCAAATCTCGATCGCTCTTTAATCCAATCGAGTAAAATAGGATTGACCAATTCCGGCGCTTCATCCTGGGGACAATGGCCCACTCCCTCCAAAGGAATAAACTTTTCAACAGCCGGAAACTTTGCCAATTCTCGCCCCAATGCGATCGGCTCCCAAGGGTCGTCCGTACCCCACAAAATCAAAGCAGGACAGCTCAAACGCGGCAACAAATCCTCCGGTAGTGGCCCTTGAGAATAACTGATAAATGCTACAAATACTTCCACTGCGCCGCTGTCTTTAGCAGGTTCCAGCAGCATATTTACCAGTTCGTCGCTGACAGCTTCAGGACGGCGATAAGCTTGCAAAAGCACTTTTTTTACTGTTTTTGGCGTTGCTAATTGTTTAAAAAATAGTTTACTTATCCACTTGACATTTAAAACTTTTTGTGCGATTGGCGCTCCAAAACTGCGATACCAAGGCAATTCGGCGCGTTTGCGATCGTGCAGCAACCGCAGGGAACAATTGAGTAAAATTACGCCCTCAGCAATATCGGGAAAATCCACTGCCGCTTGCATAATTGCCACACAGCCGATCGAATTTCCCACCAAAAAAGCCGGCCCGCCCGCAACTTCCCGACAAAAATCAGCAATTAGCTGACCCCAAGTTTCAAAAGTATAGTCAATCTCAAGCTTGGGCGCGGGTTTAGCAGAACCGCCAAAACCGATGAGGTCGATCGCATAACAGCGGCAATCAGCAGCCAGCGCCGGCAAATTCTTGCGCCAGTGACCCCAAGACGCACCGAAACCGTGAACAAACACCACCGCAGGCCCCTGCGTTCCCGCAGTTTGGTAGCAAATGGGAAAGCCTTTCCACAGCCAAGTTTGAGGCGAAACAACTGTTGACAAAGCGGGACTAGAAGATGCCATAGAAATAAAAAAGTAAAAATTTAAGAGTGAGAAGGACTTCCGTCATTACTACAAACCGTATCGCAATTCGAGGCAACCACTAGGACATAAATCCCAAACCTTCCTTCCCTCCTCCCTCTGCGCCCTCTGCGCCCTCTGCGGTTAATACCTCTTTCCTCTTCCCTCTTTCCTCTTCCTTCTTTATTCTTCCTTCTGACTGATGACTTTGCAGTTAGAGCCGATATTATGTCAGGATTAAAGATGCTGACTTCTTTGCTTTATTGAAATTTCCCCTATGCCAACGATCGCCCCAACTTCCGTCGTGCCGTTTCTCGGTTCCGAAATTGTACCCGACTACGACACAGCCAAAGTAGTTATCTTACCAATTCCCTACGAGGCAACAACCACTTACCGCCGGGGGTGCGAAAACGGGCCCGCTAAACTTCTAGAAGCTTCTCATCAACTCGAGTGCTACGACGAAGAATTAGATTCCGAAGTTTGCTACGATGTCGGAATTTATACAAAAGAGCCGATCGCCGATACCCGCAACAGGCAACCAGTTTCATCCTCAGAAATGCTGCAAGTCACCCAAGCAGCCGTCTACCAGCTAGTTACCGAAAATAAATTTGTGATCTCCCTCGGAGGCGAACACAGCATCACTGCAGGCGTTGTCGAAGGTTATCGCCAAGCATACCCAAACGAACCTTTCACAGTCGTGCAAATCGATGCCCACGGCGACTTGCGGCACGAATACGAAGGCTCGATTCACAACCACGCCTGCGTGATGCGACGTGTTGTCGATATGGGCTTACCCACACTGCAAATCGGGATTCGCGCTATCTGCAAGGAAGAAGCCGACTTGATTAAAGCAAAACAGCTAAACGTGATTCGAGCCAGAGAAATCGCTACTCAACCGGATTGGGCCGATCGGGCAATTGCCAGCATAACAACTAAGCGAGTATTTTTGACGATCGACTTAGACGGCATCGATCCAACATTAATGCCAGGGGTTGGCACTCCCGAACCGGGCGGACTAAATTGGTATTCCCTCACCGGATTTTTGCGCCGCGTATTCGAGTCCTACGAAGTAATTGGGTGTGACATTATGGAATTAGCACCTATTGTAGATTCTGTAGTCTCAGAATTTACCGCCGCCAAATTAGCATACAAACTTATTGGATACCAAGCTCTGGCTCAAGGTTGGCTAAAGCCAGACGAGGAATAAATCGCGAAGTACGAATCACAATAGGCTGTTGGCAAGGCTAGAATTAAGCTAAAGCCAAACAACAGCCAATTTTATTCGTGCTGACAGTTTCATCTTTCATGCTGGCAAATACTCCTCTTCACCTCCTGAAAACATGAGTTTACTAATCGATACAACGGGTACTCCCATTAACGGCTACGCTCCCGATTTTGAATTGCCGGGAGTTGACGAAGAAGTTCACCATTTAGCTCGATATTTAGAAAAATTTCGGGCGATAGCGGTGATATTTATGTGCAATCATTGCCCTTACGTGCAGTTGTATCTCAATCGTATGAAAGAACTTCAAGCAGATTTTCAAGATCGAGATGTTACCTTAATCGGGATTAATGCTAATGATGCAAACCAGTATCCCGACGACAGTTTTGAGAACATGAAAATTTTTGCCGCCAACAATCAACTCAACTTCCCGTACATCCGAGATGTTGCTCAAGATGTGGCTGAAAGTTTTGGGGCTTCTAAAACGCCGGAGGTTTTTTTATTAGACCAAGACGGCAAACTGCGCTATAAAGGTTTAATTGACGACAACGCTGACGATCCGGCGGCGGTGCAGGTTTCTTATCTGCGGAGTGCGATCGACCAATTGCTCAACAGCCAACCCGTTGAGCCTTCAACTACAGAGGCGATAGGCTGTTCCGTCAAATGGCGAGCATAGGGAGATTTAAAATTAAGGTTCGGGCACTAATTATTAACTGGTTCCCAGGCACAGCCAGGGAACCTATCTCCAGAGGATCTGCCTCGTCAAAGAGTGGAGACAAATTGGAGGCACAGCCTCCGGATCTGCTTTACCAGGCAGAGTCTGGTAAGGAGTAAAAAGATTCAAAACAATTTTCTGTGAACCTGAAAAGTAGACGTATTCCCAACTTAATTCTCGCAGTCGCCGTTATGCTAGCACTGCTAATTAGTTGGAACTTATTTCAGAACTTTTCCTCAGTCGATACGCTGCAGCGCACCTCTTTAAACGTATCCGCTGCTATCAGTCTCTCGAAAGCTTTAGGGGAAATCAAAACTGTTTATCAAAGCAGTAATCCGAATTTTACTATTACTTATAATTTTGGTGCTTCCGGCGCTCTAGAACAGCAAATTCAGCAAGGCGCTCCGGTAGATGTATTTTTCAGCGCCGCCACCAACCCAATGGATGCTTTACAGCAATCTAACCTGCTAATTAACGACACACGCCGCAATTTGCTCACAAATCGTCTAGTTTTGATTACTCCCAATAACGGTGTTGCTTTGAGCGATTTCAAACAGTTAACAGATGCCAGAATCAAGAAAATTGCGATCGGCGAACCCAAGAGCGTACCTGTGGGCCAATACGCTCAGCAAATGCTAAATAAACTTGGATTGTGGCGGCAAATACAGCCAAAATTAGTCCTAGGAAATAACGTCCGCCAAGTGCTGACATTCGTCGAAAGCGGTAACGTTGATGCTGGTCTAGTTTACACGACTGATGCCAAAGCATCCGACAAAGTAACTGTGCGGCTAACGGCTGCCGAAAATTTGCACTCGCCCATTGTTTATCCGCTGGCAGTTATTATAAACAGCCGCAATCCGGCTGCTGCGAAAGCGTTTGTTGACTTTTTGGGGGGCGATCGCGCTAAAATAGTATTTCAGAAATATGGATTTGGCAAAGTTCGATAACTAACTAATTAGGGATTTTTTACCGCTGATGAAAGCAGATAAGCGCTGATTAACGCGGATGTATTTATAGATGGAATTTGATATTTCTCCCCTCTGGATATCTCTAAAATCCTCCGCTATTGCGACATTTATCACCTTTTTCCTGGGAATAGCCGCCGCCCGGTGGATGCTTTCAACTCGCATCAGAGGTAAAGCTTTGATTGAAGGCATTTTAATTTCTCCCTTAGTGTTGCCGCCGACAGTAGTGGGATTTTTGCTGCTGCTGCTGTTTGGGAGAAATGGGGCGATCGGTCAATTCTTGCTACAATTCGACTTTACTATAATTTTCACTTGGCAAGCCGCCGCCATTACTGCCACAGTTGTATCATTTCCCCTCATGTACAAAACTGCTTTGGCAGCTTTTGAGCAAATTGATGCCAATCTTCTCAACGCAGCCCGCACTTTGGGAGCATCGGAGTGGCAAGTCTTTTGGCGCATTATGTTGCCGCTAGCATGGCCGGGAATTTTAGCAGGAACTATTCTCGCCTTTGCTCGCGCTTTGGGTGAATTCGGCGCGACGTTGATGTTAGCGGGGAATATTCCCGGACAAACTCAAACTATCCCGATGGCAATTTATTTTGCTGTGGAAGCAGGGGATATGCGGCAAGCTGCTATTTGGGTTTTGATTATTCTGAGTATTTCTTTGAGCGTGCTAACTGCTGTTAATTTTTGGACTGATTTACAAAGGAACTCGCCCAAACCGAATTCGAGCCAAAGACTGCAATCAAATCTTCCTAAATTCGCGTCTAGTTTTACCACCCAATCTCAAAAACAACAACCGAAAAGCGGACTTTGTTTAAGAATTTTTAAACCTCTCTCCAGCTTTGCCTTGGATGTCGGTTTCGATATCGGCCCGGAAGTGCTGGGAATTTTGGGCGCGTCGGGTTCTGGTAAGAGCATGACTCTGCGCTGCCTCGCTGGTTTGGAAACTCCCAGCAGCGGTAAAATTGTAGTCAATGGCAAGGTTTTATTTGACTCAGCACAGGGCATTAATGTACCTTCTAAAGACCGCCGTATCGGGTTTTTGTTTCAAAACTATGCTTTATTTCCTCACCTGAGTGTTGCTCAAAATATTGCGTTTGGCTTGCAGCATTTATCTGAAAGCGAGCAAAAACTTCGAGTAAAAGAACAGCTAATTTCGGTGCAAATGTCGGGACTGGAAAACCGCTACCCGCACGAACTTTCGGGGGGACAACAGCAGCGGGTGGCTTTGGCGAGGGCGATCGCCCCTTCTCCAGAATTGCTGCTGTTAGACGAACCGTTTTCTGCTTTGGATACTCACTTACGCAGTCAACTGGAACGCGAGTTAATGCAGACTCTGGCTAATTATCGGGGAATTACTTTGTTTGTCAGCCACAATTTAGAGGAAGTTTACCGGGTGTGCAAAAATCTGTTGGTTTTGGCCCAGGGAAGGCCGATCGCCTTTGATACCAAAGAGAACATTTTCGATCGCCCTGGCAACTTCACCGTCGCCCAGTTGACGGGCTGTAAGAATTTCTCAGCAGCTAAACCGATCGCAGAAACTGTCGTCGAGGCGATCGACTGGGGCTGTACTCTGACTGTAGTCGAACCAATTCCCAAATCTCTAGTTTCTGTGGGAATTCGGGCTCATCAACTGAGTTTTGTTAGCGGGTGCGATCGTGAAAATACTTTTGCTTGTTGGATCGCCTCGACTGTGGAAACTCCGCACCGGGTGACATTATATCTCAAATTGCACTCGCCTCCCAATGATTCCCAAGATTATCAGTTGCAAGCCGAAGTTTTCAAGGAAAAGTGGAGGGCTATTAAGGACAATCCTTTTCCCTGGTATGTTCATTTCGAGCCAATTAGGTTAATATTAATGGAAGCATGAGTTAACTAGGAATATACCGTTAACCGTCAACACTCAACAGTTAACCGTCAACACTCAACAGCTAAATACATCTTAACTCAACATCAAATTATGACTGAAAAAGTTCAAAAAACCGACGCAGAATGGCAACAGCAACTAACGCCCGAACAGTTCAAAGTCGCCCGAAAAAAGGGAACAGAAAGAGCTTTTAGCGGGGAGTATCACGACAACAAAAAACCCGGAATTTATAATTGCATTTGCTGCGGTACAGAGCTGTTTAAATCAGAAACAAAGTTCGATTCCGGTACCGGTTGGCCGAGTTTCTACGCTCCCGTTAGCGAAGAAAATGTCAAGTGCGAGTCGGATAACACCTTGTTCATGCGCCGAACAGAGGTACTGTGCGCTGTTTGCGACGCTCATCTTGGTCACGTATTTAACGACGGGCCCAAACCAACCGGTCAGCGTTACTGCATGAATTCTGCTGCTCTTAATTTCGTCCCCAAGGATTAAATTTAGTCAACCGTTCTCCGTCAACTGTTCTGGAACAGACTTTTGGGTCTGTTCTGGGTAATTGATGTTCAAAATGCACCCGTGCTGCTATCTTATGGTGGAGGCAAAAAGAGTAAAAAAATAGTAGCGGCATGGGGATGGTATATCAGCGAGTTTTGCTGAAGCTCAGCGGTGAAGCGCTGATGGGCAGCTTGGGCTACGGCATCGATCCGGTAGTCGTTCAGTCGATCGCCCAGGAAGTGGCCAAAGTCGTGTCCCAAGGCATTCAAATCGCGATTGTTGTCGGTGGCGGCAACATTTTTCGCGGGGTGAAAGCTGCTTCGGCAGGGATGGATCGGGCAACGGCTGATTATGTGGGCATGATTGCTACGGTGATGAATGCTATCACTTTGCAGGATGCCCTGGAACAAGCAGGAGTGCCAACGCGGGTGCAATCGGCGATCGCCATGCAAGAAGTAGCTGAACCCTACATCCGGCGGCGGGCAATTCGCCACCTAGAAAAAAAACGAGTAGTGATTTTTGGTGCCGGTTCTGGCAACCCTTTTTTTACTACTGATACTACAGCCGCTTTGCGGGCGGCTGAAATTGATGCAGAGGTGATTTTTAAAGCTACTAAGGTAGATGGGGTGTACGATTCCGACCCCCACCTCAACCCCAACGCGCGCAGGTATCAAACCCTCACCTATGCCCACGTCTTGAATCAAGATTTGCGGGTGATGGACAGTACGGCGATCGCCCTTTGCAAAGAAAATAATATTCCTATTATGGTATTTGACCTCTCGGTGTCGGGCAACATCTACCGAGCTGTAATGGGAGAATCTATTGGAACTCTTGTCGGAGGTTTGTGTGAAGTTAGCTGAAGCAGAAGATCATATGCAAAAGGCAGTTGAGGCTACTCAACGGTCTTTTAATACTATTAGGACGGGACGCGCCAACGCCTCCCTCCTCGATCGAGTCATGGTAGACTACTACGGTTCTCCAACTCCGATCAAATCCCTTGCCAACATCGGCACGCCGGATGCGACTACGATCAACATTCAACCGTTCGATCGCACAGCACTCACCTCGATCGAAAAAGCGATTTCCCTGTCGGATGTAGGACTCGTTCCCAACAACGACGGTTCAGTTATTCGCTTGAACATTCCGCCGCTGACGAGCGACAGACGCCAAGAATTTGTCAAAATGGCCAGTAAGTTTGCTGAAGAAGGTAAAGTTGCAATTCGCAATATCCGCCGCGATGCCGTTGACTCGATTCGCAAGCAGGAAAAAAGCAGCGATATCTCTAAAGATGAATCGCGGGACTTGCAAGATAAAATTCAAAAGCTGACGGACAAGTACATTGCCAAAATAGAAGAAGTTCTGGCAGCGAAAGAGAAAGATATCACGACTGTTTAGGGAATGGGAAATTGGGCAGGGGGAATAGGAAGAGTTTTGAGATTGCCGAGATCAGGCCGCGAACAACGCCCAGACGCTTAATGATTTGTGAGTAGTGAGTTAAAAACTCAAGATTTAACAATCATTAAGTTACCAATTCCTCCTGCCCCATGACCAATCACTCATTACCAGTTACCCATTACCCAAAATGTTTGATTGCATTATTGTCGGTGCAGGCCGGGCAGGCAGCACAGCAGCTTATCACCTAGCAAAGCAGGGACGTTCTGTCGCAAAATTCGCTGCTGGCAGGAGACACAGCCAGTCTCGCCGACCCCCTGTCCGGTGAGGTGATTCGTCCTGCCATTTTTAGTGGCTTTAAGGCCGCTAAGGCGATCGATCGAGTTCTTGGAGGTGCCGACGACGCTAAGGAGCAGTACACTGAATCGATCGCCCAAGAATGGAAGACTGATATGGTTTGGGCCAGTCGCTTGGCCAAGGCGTTCTATCAGTTTACAGGAGTTGTTTATAGAGCGGGCCTCCAATTTCCGAGGACTACTCAGTTGATGAGCAAAATTTTGTGTGGCGAACCGCGTTATGCCCATATTGCTAACCGCGCTTTTCAAAAGCTGATGTTGTTTTAGAATGAAGGAAGAGGGAATAATAAATATTCTTAAATCCCCATTACTTATTCTTGATTTCAAATTCTTACTCGTTAATTTAAAAATAGGAATTACGCACTATTCCTGAGAAAGCCCGTTGATTCCTAGATTTTTTGTTCCCCAACCCGCTTTTTTCCAAGAAACTCGGTTCAAAAGCGTAAATGCTATTTTAAATAAAGTCGATTCGATGCGAGGATTTTTTTAATATAAGCCCCGCGCTGCTCATAGAATCAATCTCAAATACTCCTGGAGGCAAAAAGTGGTTTGAAACGTTACTCTAACGCGGTAAAGCGCTTTAGTACCAGCCTGAATAATTACATTCTACCTAAATCCTGTAAAATATAAAATCTCAAATCTAATGATAATTTATTTTTATAAAGTAGAGGAGCCTTATGGCTGCTTTTCTAATTTTTCACTACACGACATTTCTCTGCACGGTCAATATTGGTTGACGGTGGAACATTACTATCAAGCCCAAAAATTTGTCAGCACTGATGAAAGATTAGTGGCGGCGATTCAAGCCGTAGCAACTCCTCAAGAAGCCGCTAAATTAGGTCGCGATCCCACCCACCGGATTCGCGCTGATTGGGAAGCGGTGAAAATTCCCATTATGCGCGAAGCAGTTTTAACTAAGTTTCTCACTCATACAGACATTCAAGCTATTCTCCTCGCCACAGGGGATCGAGTGATTGTCGAGGATTCGCCAACGGATTACTACTGGGGGTGTGGCTGCGAGCGAACCGGTCAAAATCATTTGGGTAAAATTCTGATGAGCGTACGCCAAGAAATTAGTCAGCGCTTTGCGCGCTGATAGAAACTCAAATTCTTTCGTTAATTATCATTATATGAAGTTAGACAACAAATGTCAAGTTATCCTAACAATGAAGAATTTTCATAGTAAGAGTTTAATATTGCGAGAAATTTATAAGAGCATTAAAATAATAATAATTATTTGCTTAAGTCGCTCTGCCTAGTGAAGGCAAGGATTCAACCGGCGCGATCGCAGATTTTCCTGACGCCAGTGCGCCAGAGGCGATACACCGTCGCCTCTCAACAGTGCGCTACCCATTAATTGTACAGATCGGTTGACTCAAAAACTCAGGGTGAGGCATTTGAGTTTGCTCGCGACCACAGCACCTCAAAACTTCTTATTATCATTGTATTAAGTACAAAAGGAGATTTATGCAACTCAGAGAAAATACGCAAGAATTACATTATAAACTAGACAGAGAAGTTTTGATACGGCGGATAACAGAACGCATTCGCCAATCTCTAGAATTAGAAGATATTTTAACCAGTACGGTAGCAGAAGTGCGGTCTTTTTTGAAAACTGATCGCATTATGATTTACAGGTTTAGTGCTGACGGAAGTGGAGAAGTTGTTGCTGAGTCAATTAATAACAACAATCTCCCTTCCTTGAAAGGGCTGCACTTTCCAGCCGACGACATTCCCGCGAGCGCCAGGGAGATGTATGTCACTTTGCGCCAGCGGACAATAATAGATGTTAACTCAGGGACGATCGTCCTGAGTCCCCTCGATGCTGCGGACACCGGTCAACCTTTAGTAAAGGAAGAGATGCACTACAGATCGCTCGATCCTTGCCACACCGCTTACCTGATGGCAATGGGAGTGCAATCTTCCTTAGTCGTGCCGATTTTGCACCGCAGGATTGCGTCGGAAAACAGCAAAACAGATATCTGCGAGGCGGCAACGTGTCTGACTCGATACGAACTAGGAAATAATCAAAAAATTCACATCGAACTGTGGGGACTTTTAGTGTCTCACCACTGTGCCCCCCTCAATATTTCACCAGCAGATTTAGAAGTAGTTCAGCTCGTATCAGATCAATTGTCTAGCGCCATCGCCCACGCACTCCTCCTGCAGCAAACCCGCTCTCAAGCCGCCCGGGAAGCCACCGTGAGCCGCATAGCAGCCCTGTTGTACGGTCACGTCAACATTCAACTGCAAGAGGGCTTAGAAGCCACGGTCACCGCTTTGGGTGGCAGCGGTGGCAGACTCTATCTCAACCCGCCGAAAATCAACGGTGAAAAGTTATCTAATCCCCAGATTGAGGGAGAATTTCCAATTGCCGCGGCCCACAGTGATGCTGCCTTTGAACTGTTCACCACAGGAGAACAACCGACACTTCCCAACTGGGAAATAGTTAAGGCGATCGAAGCTCATCCCCTCTGGCAGGGATGGCTAACAAAAGGATTAAAAAATACCCAAGAAATTCCCCAATTTCCAATTTTTCCTAATTCTCTATTCCCTGTTTTAATAATTACAGACTTATACAAAGAACCTCTCTTTAGAGTTTTAGTTCCTGCTTTCCAATCTACTCAAATTCGGGGTTTGCTGGTAATTCCTCTCCAATACAAACAACAAGTGGTCGGCTGCTTGACCATTTTTCGCAATGCAATTGATACCACCAAAATGTGGGCGGGGCGCTTTGACAGCAGCGCTGCACAAACCCTTCCCAGACAATCTTTTGAACTCTGGCGAGAAATAAAAAAAGGTCAGTCGCCCGAGTGGAAGTGCGAGGAAATCGAGCAAGCTTTAGCTATAGGCAGCCAATTTTGTTCGGCAATTGGGCAGTATGTTCTTCATAAAGAAGTGCAGGCCCTGAATGCCAACTTGGAGCGCCAAGTTCAAGAACGCACCGCCCAATTGCAAAAATCCTTGGACTTTGCCAAAGTATTGACGCGAGTTAGAGACCAGATTCGCAGCACCTTAGATTTAAAAATCATACTGCAAACTATTGTGCGAGAAGTCAGAGTTTTGTTGGATACCGATCGCACGGTAATCTACCAATTTGCAGCAGATAAACAGGGGGAGGTAGTTGTCGAAGCTGTTTGCGGCCAGTGGCGGTCAATTTTGGGTATCACATCTCCACAAGAATGCTTGCCCGAAGGCTCAGACTGCTTTTATCGAGCCGGACGGGTGCGAGCAATTAATGATATTTATACGGAGGATTTAACACCCTGTCACCGCGATTTTTTGGAAGAGTTGCAGGTGAGAGGAAGTTTAATTGTGCCGATGAGAGGCAAAGATTCCCAATTATGGGGGTTGCTGATTGCCCATGAGTGTTCGGGGCCGAGAGTTTGGCAAACTGCAGAACAGGAATTGGTGCAACATTTAGCGGCTCAAGCTGCGATCGCCATTCACCAAGCAGAACTTTATCAAGAAAGTCTCAATGCCGCAACTGCCGATCGATTAAAAGCCGAACAGCTAGCTAAAACAGTCACAGAACTGCACAATACCCAAGCCCAACTGATTCAAACCGAAAAAATGTCCAGTCTCGGACAACTCCTGGCCGGAGTCGCCCACGAAATCAATAACCCCGTTAACTTTATCTACGGCAATCTGTCCCACGCCAGCGAATACACCAAAGATTTACTCTGCTTGGTGGAACTCTACCGCCAGCACTACCCCAATCCCAACCCAGAAATTAGCGAGTGTTCCGAAGCAATCGACATCGAATTTCTTGCGGAAGATTTGCCAAAAATTTTGGGTTCCATGACAGTAGGAGTTGAGCGCATCCGCCAGTTAGTTGTATCTTTGCGTAATTTTTCCAGGAGCGATCAAGCCGAGAAAAAAGCCGTTGACATTCACGAGGGCATCGACAGTACCTTGTTGATTTTGCAGCACCGGATCAAAGCCCATTCCGATCACACCACCGTAGAAATCATTAAAGAATACGGCAATTTGCCCTTAGTAGAATGCTATGCCAGCTCGCTCAATCAGGTATTTATGAATCTGATCGGCAATGCCCTGGACGCCCTAGAAATGGGGCAAAAAAAGCAAGTTATGAATCTTCCCTTTAACGCGCAAAGTGCAGTCGCGACACATTTAAGCTCCCAAATACGGCCTATCGAGTCAGGAGATATAAATGCCGCCACCCAGTGTTTGATTCCTGATTTCCCATCCCCTTGCATTCGGATTCGCACTGAATTAATCGATGAAAAAACGGTAGGAATTTGCATTGCCGACAATGGTCACGGCATCCCCAAAGAGTTAATCTCTCACATATTTAATCCGTTTTTTACTACTAAACCCGTAGGTCGGGGCACGGGTTTAGGACTGTCTATCAGTTACCAAATTGTAGTTGAGAAACACCAAGGCGTACTTAAGTGTGTTTCTGTACCCGGTCATGGTACAGAGTTCTGGATCGAGATTCCGCTGAATTAGGCAACCGTCAAGGCAAGATTAGCTTCACCAGCACAGAACCGATCGAACCGAGAAGACTCATAAAGTCGCCGCGGCTGGAAGTGCGGGGCTCCATAGGCTTTTGACGTGCAACAATGGCTTCGGCTAACTGCTTTGACAAATCCTGACCTTGGGGATTTCCTTGAGCTGCAAAGAGTTGGTTTGCTCGATCGGCGTCTAGAGCCGCGCCGGCGAAGTCTCCCAAGTCAGCGCGAGACATACTGCGCGCAAAATAAACGGCTGCTAAATCCGATTTCAGATTCAGCGCTTGATTGTAATAATCAATGGCGTTTCTGTAGTTTCCCGCTTGAGCTTCCAGCACTCCCAACCGGTAGAAGTCTTCAGCGGTGCCGATATTGGTTGGCATTCCTCTAACTCCGAGCAGTTGCGCGTTAGTTAAATTGGCGTTGAGCAAATTGGCGTCGCTGAGATAGGCACTTCTCAAGTCAGCACCGCTGAGGTTCGCACCGCTGAGGTTCGCCCCGGTCAGGTTGACGCCAAACAGGCTAGTGCCGCTGAGGTTGGCACCGCTGAGGTCAGCCCCGGTGAGGTTGGCTCGACTGAGGTTAGCCAACCTCAAGTCAGCACCTTTGAGATTGGCTCCTGTTAAGTTGGCTAAAACCAAGCCTGCACTGCTGAGGTCGCAGTTGGGGCACTGTCGGGTGGCTAGTAGTTGTTGCGTGTGTTGGATGTTCTCGGCGGGTGCAGGAGCGATCGGGGCGATCGCGCTCAGCAGCGTTACAGCAGCGAGGATTCTGAGTTTCATTTTAACCGTCCAAAATTCAAAATATTAAATCTAAAATAGCTTTTATCGAAGCAATTGAAAATCACCATAACACAAGTTCACCCAACAAATCTTTTGACTTGCCGTATGTAGGAGTTCTGGGCGCCATTAGCACCCTACATTGAAGTTCTCGGCCTTACCTTAGTGTCAAATAAAGATTTTGCTGCCAATAAATTAGGGTAATGAATTACTCATTACCCTTTAGCCGCTGTTCTCGGCAACCATAAAAATTAACAAATAAATTAGTCGTGAATCGTGCCGTCGGGCATCGTTGTACCCTTAAGATATACTCCGCTCAAGTTGACTTTTGTAAGGTTTGCCCCCAACAGGTTTGCTCCGCTTAAGTCGGACGCACTTAAAATCGCTTCAGTCAAGTCGGCCCTAATTAGATTCGCCCCCATTAAGTCGGCTCCGCTAAGGTCTACTTTGCTCAAATTTGCGCCAATTAAATCGCATTCTGTGAGCACCGCCCTACGCAAGTTTACTCCGTAAAGATTTACTCCGTGCAAGTCTGCACGGCTGAGTGTTGCGCGAGATATGTTGGCTCCAATTAAAGTTGCTTGGATCAGGGAAGCTCCGCTCAAGTCTGCTTTGCTGAGGTTCGCTCCCATCAACTCAGCTCGATGCAGGTTAGCTTCAACTAAAAGTGCTTCTGTAAGGTCGGCTCCACCTAAGTCTGCTCTGCTCAAATTAATCTTGCACAAATTGGCTTTGCTAAAGTTGACTCTGTTGAGTTTGGCTTTGCTGAGATTGGCTCCAATCAGGTCGGCTTCATACAAATTGGCTCCAATCAATTCTGCTTCGTAGAGGTAGACCTCGTGCAGGTAGACCCCGCTAAAATTTCTTTCTCCTATTGCGTATAGCTTGAGCAGTTCGTCAACGTTCATTGTGGCTTCTCTACACCTTTTAAATGAAGAATACTGTCAGCACGTTGGTTGCACCGGATGTTCTGCAATTTTAGATTCTGAAATATTCACACCCAGCCTGAAACTTCCCTCAATCTGCAAGGTTTGAGTAGAAATTAGATGGTTTGGTGAGGGTGAAGGACAAAGCTGCATTCTATTTTCACTTGGGTGAGAAATTAATATTTAAAAAATTTAACAACAAGTTGGATCGCACTTCCTAACTAAATCCCAAAGATTCTACGTGGAAACTCCGATCAATCGAACCCATAACTTTTTGTGGATAGTTGAGTTCACTGAGTATACGTGTGATACAGATCACGGATTAATGTTAGTAGTATCACATAGAAGCAACCTTTTCGATCACAGCAGGCGGGGCAAAATAGCCGATAGTGTTACTGTAATGCTGAGGAATTGACAATCCCACCCTCGCGGTGTTTTACTCAACTGGCGATCGAGCAAGTAGTTTCACCGATACTTGCCCGCGGCAAGAAAGTCGGTTGCAATGTTACTCGGCGCTACCGGCTCTGACCCGTGAGAGTGCTGATATTTAATGATTTCTCGCACAGCGAAAGCCAAAAATGCACTTCGGGGACTAGGGGAATGTCTGTATAAAAATGCGATCGCTGGTGTACAGACCTTAGCTTGTTTGCTAGCACCTAATGACTAAAAATCGCTCATACGTTCGCAAAAAATACCAATAAATACCAGGAAAACCATGATAGATGTTTAACAATAAGAGAATAAATGGTATTCCTTAAGAGTCACCTGGTGCCGCTAATGTTACAGTCGATCGATTAACGCCTATCAGTATTAGCAATGACGCTTGTCCATCAAATACAAAACTGACCCCCAAACCGGGTTTTCCCCAAAAAATCGTTGCAACCTTGCTCCCGGTTAAAATAATCCGGTTTCTGAGCGTCTGAGTGTCTCCCGGAAGGAAAAAGTTTAATGATAACGAACGCTTTTGTATTGCTTCAGGGCAAACAAAAGGTCAGCATTTAGGATAGGAGCAGCTTGTGCTCCCTTGTCAAACAAAGGTATTGTAGAACGCAAATCGTGAGGTAATTGATATGGCGGGAGTATGTAAACTTAGCATCACAGAGACAATTGAAGAACTAAAAAACCTGTTAACTGAACAAAAAACAGCAAGTGGCTTTCAAAAAATTCAAGCACTTTACCTGTTCAAAATTTGTCACGTTAAGACAGTTAAAGAATTGGCAATGACGATCGGGGTCAACCGAATTACAGTGCAGCGGTGGCTCAGAAAGTACCGCTCTGACGGACTCGAAGGACTCCTCAAAACAAAGCACAGTGGCGGCCGCAAGCCGGCCATTCCTCCTCTGGCCCGCGCTAGTTTGGCAATGCGCCTCAGTGACCCCCAAGAAGGCTTTAAAAGCTATGGAGAAATTCAAGAGTGGTTGCAGCAGGAATACAGCATTGAAGCTTCCTATAAAGCTGTTTACGCAACAGTCAGATACCACCTAAAAGCCAAGCTGACGAAAGTCTAGACAGTTGATACCAAGTCCGGTTAATCACCGTCCAATTGTTTGGAGTCAGCCTGTGAAGATTTTTAGGACTTGCATCGTCACGACAAACCTAACGAATTCTTTTTCAACAAAACTCGCTCTTATAAACTGCGAAGCATATAAATTATGTGTTGTAACGATTGGGGTGAGGGGGAGAAGATTTGACGCTTTTCCCGCGTTTGTGAAAGATGCTTGAAAAATGCGCGAGAAGTCAAAACTTGGAGTTTTTTTACGATGTAAAAATGGGCAGCGGCTAAGGCAAAAACCGATCCAAAGCCGCTTTCAACTCTTCGATTTCCGTATCGATATTGCCTTCTTTAGCGGCTCGGGCAATGCACTCCGTTAAGTGTTCGTCAAGAATGATTCTCGCTACGCGATCGAGCGCGCCTCGAACCGCAGCAACTTGCACGAGAACTTCGGGACAGGGACGGTTTTCTTGCACCATTGTTTTAATGCCGCGGACGTGCCCTTCAATCCGAGACAAGCGATTTACCAGCCGCCGCATCGATTCTTCATCGTGATGGTGAGGGTGGGCTGATTTATCGTCGTGATGGTGGTGGGAATTTGAGGGCAAGGATTTGTCAGTAGAAGTATCAGATAGAATCATTGGGGTTACGAGGGAAATTTTAAAAGTTAGAATTCAGAATATGTTGAGTTTGTGCGGGCTCCTGACTCATGTATTGTAACTGTCAAAATATATTTAGGATCTTCATAGCGGCAGATTATTGAGTCCGCACGATCGCACACGTTTACCAGACTAACCCAGACTAACAAAGATTGACGCTATGCGACTATTTAAGTTTTTTCGCCCCACACCTCGAATCGGTACTCGTTGGTGCGCCCTCATTTTAGCAATGACGATCGCCCTCAGCGCGCTCGGTATCAATGCTGCACCCGCTACCGCCGCTGACGGCACAAATCCGCCCAACTTACAGTTCCAGAGTTTCCCAGCCACCGCCGCGAATCCGCAACTGCTAGCGCTGCGGAGTCCGGAACTCTTGGGGGATACCGGCAGTTTTGTGACGGCCGCAGTCGATCGAGTCGGGCCAGCAGTTGTCCGCATTGATACCGAGCGCACTGTCAGTCGCAACATCGACCCGTTAATGGAAGACCCCTTCTTCCGCAGATTTTTGGGAGAAGATTTACGCAGCATGACCCCCAGACAAGAACGGTTGCGCGGTCAAGGTTCCGGCTTCATTATTGATAAAAGCGGGATTGTTTTAACCAACGCTCACGTAGTTGACAAAGCCGATCGAGTGACTGTCACTTTAAACGACGGCAGGACATTTCCAGGAGAAGTGCAAGGTACTGACGAAGTAACTGATTTGGCTGTTGTCAAAATTAATACCAAGCAATTAAACCTGCCGACGGCCACCTTGGGAGATTCCGACGCGGTGAAAGTGGGAGATTGGGCGATCGCCGTGGGGAACCCCCTGGGATTTGACAACACCGTCACCTTGGGCATTATCAGCACCCTCAAACGCTCCAGTGCAGCCGTCGGCATTCCCGACAAGCGGCTCGATTTCATTCAAACCGACGCCGCCATCAATCCCGGCAATTCCGGCGGCCCGCTGTTAAACAGCAGAGGAGAAGTGATTGGCATCAACACGGCGATTCGAGCCGACGCAATGGGTATTGGCTTTGCGATTCCGATCGACAAAGCCAAGGCCATCTACGCGCAGTTAGCCAAGGGAGAACAAGTCAGCCATCCGTTTTTGGGGATTCAGATGATTGCTTTGACTCCTGAAATGGCCAGAGAGAATAATTCTGACCCCAATGCTCCTTTAATTGTGCCAGAAGTCAAAGGGGTGTTAGTGATGCGAGTTGTGCCAAATACGCCTGCTGAGACAGCAGGGGTTCGCAAGGGGGATGTGATCGTTCAAATTGACGGTGAGGGAGTGACTGAGCCCGAACAGTTGCAAAATTTGGTGGAAAACAGCAAAATCGGTCAAATTCTGCAACTGAAGGTGCGCCGCGGTGCCCTGATTAAAGAACTTGCGGTTGAAACAGCTCAACTGAGGGATTTTTAACTAAAAGGGGAAGGGGGGAAATCGTTAAAACCCCCTCCTCGACTCGATCGCGTGCTGGGCATAAAAATTATTCACAAATGAAATATGATTGCTATCATAGATGATTTAAATTCACTCAACTATGACGGAATAGTGCGTCTACTTTTAACTCAAATCCTGATGCAAAAGGCGCTCGCCCTTCAGTCTCTTCGATCGGAATCTAACCGCTTTAACTCAAATCCGCGCTTCATCGGAATTACAAAGTTGAGTCCTTAGATATATTAGCGTCATTTTCATTTTGTAGACTCACAGTCAACTGTCAAATGTCAACCAAGAAAACTCTTGAGCGACTTAAATACGGATGGCTTTCTAACTATTTAATTTACCAACTAAAACGGTCAATCATTGCGATAACGCTGGCAACTATGAGTTATAGTATCCTATGTAACAGTTGCGTAAGTTATCAGGAATTAAAGTAAGTGGGTTTAAATAAACATTACAGGGTAGACCAGCTTTTGCACTAATAACATCTCTCTTAGTATAGATCCTAGGCTAAACCTGCCCCGACAAGACCCTACAAAATATTATTGTTTTTTTGCGCTTACCTAGTTATATTGGCCATAATTAATAGACATAAAATAAAAAACTCAGGGAAAATTTAGTATGACATCTGTGGATATTGAAAAAAAAGTCATGACAGAAGAAGAGGTGGCAAAGTTATGGGAAGTGTTCAAAGTATTGGACGCGGACGGGAGTGGTGCTATTTCATCAGAAGAACTCGGTCAAGTGATGCGATCGCTAGGCCAGAGTCCTAACGAAACCGAGCTGCGCGACACGATCGAGGAAGTGGACTTAGACAAGTCTGGCAGTATCGATTTTGAGGAATTCAAAATGCTGATGGTGTCCCAGCAAGGCGATCGCCAGAGTCGTCTCAAAATGTCATTTAGTGTATTTGATGAAAACGGTACCGGTCAAATCAGTAAAAACGAGATGCAGGATGTGATGAGCGAGTTTGGGCTGACAGAGCCAGAGCTCGATGAGATCATCAAAGAGGCAGACCATGACGGCAATGCCTTAATTGACTTTGAGGAATTCTGCACGCTGGTACCCGATGAGTCAGAGCTCACAACAGGAGATCAAGACTTGCCGGTTCCGGTTGTCTGTGCACTGACAACCGAGATTTCAGATAGTACAGTGGCTGCGCTCGAAAGTATAGCCACTGCTGTCAACGAGGCAGCTTCTGCCACTATTGAACCTAATCTAGAAGATCTACAAGAACCACCCACCGGTTGCAATCGAGAAATAGCGCGGCTAAAAGAACTACTCGCCCAACACCCACAAGCTGAAAAGAAGCGCGGTACGTCCCGCTTGGAGATGCAGATTGGTTTGTTTCGTCTGATCCAGGGAGCAGCCTACCGCAGCTTCCGCGAGAGTTTCTGTGCCAACCACGAGACTCACCTGTGCGTGAGAGACTTGCCTTACAAAATTGCTGATTTTGTGCGATTTGTCAGGAGTGCGATCGCGCTTTATAAAGGATTGGGTGTAGTAGAGTCGGCGTGCAACCCTCTACTGGATGCAGTAGTTAAATCGCTCGAAGATGAATATGCCCGACTAGAGCATCGCATCAAGAACTGGAAAACAATAGAAAAAACTCCTGAAATGTTGGCCCAAGAACAAGCCATGTTGCAGGCGCGGGATAAGTCTGCCACCGCCAAGGAGAAGTTTGGGGCGGCAGTCGAGTTGGCAATGACCATCAAAAAGGATAGTCTCAACTTGCGTGACGTTGCCGAGGGTGTGCTTGCCATCAACGAACTCAACCGACTGCGAAACCTGGAGCTGAGTGAGAGCATGGCAGCGCCACCAGCCCAATCGGCGGGAGATCCCACAGAGTACCTGAAGAAGTGGAACCGCGTCATCCTGTCGGAGGCATTAGAGCAAATAGATGGTGCGATGATGCCACTAGCATATTGGTATGAAGACTTTATGCCGAAGTTGCTGGCTGCCTTCAGCGTCATTACCGCAGCAGACATTCCCTTCAACACGGTGCCTGATGAAGCAGCTTTAAACGAGTGGTACGAAGCGACTAAAACGTCAGGGGAATTTGGGCGCTATGGGGCGGATGTTGCAGAAGGCTTTCCCAAATGCGCTCCAAAACAGAAGCTGATGCTTCAACAGGCATGGCGCTTGACGCACCACTACCTCAATGGGATACAGAAACGGCGCGAACGCTTAGAGTCTGGGCGCGAGTCTGGCGAACTCTCGCAATATGTGGCGTTCATCGATGTGTATATCGATCGCACTGAAGTAAAGAATTCACAAATGCGGGTCAGCTTCCCTTACTATATTGGCCCTGCGGTGTGGCGTTTCTTGCACACTACGGCTGAGATAGTCTCTACCAAGACCCCAGAACAGCAAAAAACTCTGGTGGCCCTCTTCAAGCACTTCTTCAACCTGTTTGCCAGTATGTATCCCTGCCCCTACTGCCGCCACCACCTCAACGCCTACGTCGTGCAGAATAAGGAGGTGGAAATTTACCCTGTGGAGTACCTCGTGCTTGGGCGCGACCCGCGTCTGAATAGCTTTGAGGTATCAATGGAGGCAAAGCTGTCTACCGTAGTAGATGGCCCGTCCCTGCGCTTATTCTTCTGGAAGTTGCACAACACTGTATCCTCATCAATTGCGCGATCGGAGGAGTGGTATCAAAAGGATGAGGAAGCATTCTACACCACCCGTTATTGGCCCAGCATTGAGTCTGAGCTAGCACAAGCCAAAGCCCTCAAACAAATCAGCATTGCCACCGATCGGATGTACCGCCTCTACGGTATCCTCAAGCCAGCAGCACGACTCACAGGGGTGAGAGCAATATTGCATAAGCTGTTGGATAAGAGGGATGAGGAAGGCATCAAGGAGGTATGCTTAGTTGCTCAAGATTACATCCAGGAGTTGGACGAGGCGATCGTCACGGGGCAATTCCTACAAGAGATATACTACTTTGACCCTGACCTTGTGGATGAAGCTCCAGTCTTCACTCCTGAAGAAGAGGAGTTTGCTCGAAGCGGTTTGTTCGTCGAGGCTACTTGAATATCAGTCATTAGTCATTAGTCATTAGTCATTAGTCAACAGTCAACAGTCATTAGTCAACAGTCAACAAGCATTCCGGTGCAACCGGAATCGATATCATGCTTCTTGCCTATCCCAAAATTCCAGATAGTAAAAATTGCCCTCACGAACAATGTGTAGCTTTTGAGAAGTACGATGGCACTAATTTGCATTGGGTTTGGGAAGTTGAACTTGGCTGGTATGCTTTTGGTACGCGCCGCAGTAGATTTGATTTGGATGAGATGGGAATGGCAGAATTTAATGCTGCACATCCAGGTTTAGAAGAAGCACCGGAAATATTTAAAAGAGACTTTGCTAGTCCCTTAGAGTCTATATTTCGAGATAACGAAGAGTATCACTGCCCTGAAATTACTGTGTTTACAGAGTTTTTTGGTGCTAACTCGTTTGCGGGAAGGCACAAAAAGGACGATCGCAAACAACTGGTTCTTTTTGATGTGGAAGCTGAGGGCGGTATCGTTGTTCCCGATCGGTTTATTCAGGATTTTGGTAAATTAAATATTGCGCGAGTGATTTATCGCGGCAAACTGACGGGCAAGTTTATGGATGATCTTCGCAAGGGGAAATACGGTGTGGATGAAGGTGTTGTGTGCAAGGGAGGCCGCAATGCTAATAATCTGTGGATGGTGAAGATTAAGACTGATGCGTATATGCAGAGATTGCAGCAAGCTTTTAAGGATGATTGGGAAAATTACTGGGAGTAATATAAAATCTGAAGACTAACTTTTTCCATGAATCGATCGAGTAGTGCGATCGCTGAAACCCTCTTTTGCTCCCCCTTTACCAGAATAGTTGACAAACAACCTATCTTGTGATGAGATGGCAGTGCTGAAGGTGCAGAGCGAAAGTATCAATTTTTGATTTGGAGAGTGGGACGGCGCGATCGGTTTACGTTACGGAGCAGTCTGTGTGCGGTCTGTTAAAATCTTTGTAACTTGTGTGTTTTTACCTATAAACTAACCAAATGGGGAAAAATATCACAGTAGAAAGTTTCTGAATTAATTGTCACAAATATCCAATGCGTTACGATAGCTGGAACAACCTCTTAATTGACACAACAGCACGTCCCCAGCCTTTAGCTGAGGAGCGCTTCCGCGAGTGGGTTGCAGGTAAGGGAATTTTCATTAGTTCTCGGAGAGATGCCGAGATGAATCCAGTACGACAAGCTGCTCGACAATATTTATACGAAATAGGTGCTCATCCAATTATGTGGGAGGACATGACACCAAGAGATGAAGCTTCTGAACAAGCTTATTTAAACGGTGTCGATCAATCAGATATTTTTGTGTTATTAGTTGGTAGAAGTTATGGTATCGCCGATTCCACAGGCTATTCACCCATCCATAAAGAGGGAAATCAGGCTACTAAACGCAAGATCCCACGCTGGATTTTCATGCTAGAGGGAATTCAAGACTCTGAGCGAGACGGGCGATTAAATGATTGGCTGAAATCGCTCTACAAGGAAGTTTCTGTTGCATCTTTTTCAACAACGCATTCTTTTGTTTCTCAGCTTGATGCTCGATTGCGAGAGATGGCTGCACGAAGTTACCGCTTTTGGATTAAACTCGGTAATCTCGTCTTTCCCGGTTTAGTCAAGAGTGAATCAATTCCATCAAGAGGTGGAAATCATTTTACTGTAACTGCACGAGTAACCCAAGGAAGTGTACGTCATGCCCTTCTAAGCCTGGCCAAACCATATAGATCCGACCAAGCATATATTAATCGCATAACTTGGTCCGATCAAAGTTTCCCCATCCAAGTCGATTCTGTTTCAACAGACTCGGAGTTTACAACGGAGAACTTAGTACGTATTGAATGTACAACACCTCAGAATTTTCATGGATATTCGGGAGATACCAGCAGGATGATATCAGTCAGTGGAGGTGTTCGTGGAAACTCTTTAGGACCAGCCGATCTTGCGTATATTTGGGCAACCTTGGCTATTTTTGGTAAAGAGGAGGAGATAGATAGGAGTGTTCTAAGTCTGGCTCAACCATTAACAAGACTTGATACATCACCATTACCCGAACTCCTGCGTACAACAAAGGCATCAGGCTGGATTGCTGAAGGGTTGACAAGACTGTACATAGTTGAGGAGTTTCTACAACGGTATCCTGGGTATTTTGAATACTTGAATGTCGAACCTGCTACAGCAACGGGAGTCCGGGTTGATGCTTCTTTTGTAATTGTGTCAAGCTCAATAGCCGATAAGAAACCTATTCCGATTCAAGGGTTTGTTCCTATAGTAGGTTAGTTTTTGTTAGCAGAATTTCAAAAACTCTCAGAAGCAGATAGATTCAAGAAATTCCTGTAAATCATAGAAATCTATAGAATCTAAATCTTCGACGTAAATCATTACGGTTAATTTTTTAGTAATGAAGGTTCGCTTTGTTTCCACGATAAAAGAGGTAATAATTAACTTGGCTAACTCAGTTCTAGATAAGCCGACACGAGCAAGGTCAGAGCCAATGATAGGTATAGCTACACCTGTACCTTGGCACTTTTGACGAACTTCTTTCCAGAGCTTATTCAGCGAAGTCATAAGATAGTCGGTATTTGATTGAATATTCAAGTTATTGTTCATGTATCCATAAGCTGTCAAGAAATAGCATTTATTATGTGAACTGAGTGTAATTACTGTACCGATGGGGTATCGCCAAGTTTTTCCTCGACTTTTATCAAAATCTTCCTGGCGTTCGGTGTGATACGGTTGGAGGGCTACTTCAATATCTGCATCCAATTTGCTGCGATCGCCTCTATAAACCTGTGTAAGAAACTGTCCTTGAATACTGGAATCTCGAATAATATCTCCTATTTCTGTATCAAAAGTATCGTTACAACCAATGACTAAATGCCCGTTTTCATCAAAGAGATCGCCTATTTTGATTTCAATATTTGAATCAGGAGAAATAAGTTTTTTAGATATAGCCATTCGAGGTCGGCATTGAATGATAGCAAAAATGAACGACAAAACTGCAAGTCCAAAGTAACCAAGCCAACCTATGTTGAGCTTCTCTGGGAAGACCAGCGTAGCAGGTTCAATAAATAGCCACAGTAAACCAAATGTACTCACGAATGAATTTACTAATCGTGGAAAGCTAATTTTAGTAATTAGCTTTAGGTAGAGGCTGATTTTCACAGATTTATTTGACATTATGTGTTAATTTCAAACTTTTATTGTACTAGATTATTCCTAACTGGATTGCCTGTTGCAATATTTATGCGTTACCAAGATCGCGGTAGCTCGTTATTCTTTTCCCAGTTTTTGCTAGTTGAATAAGTTTGCTAACATTTTTATGAGGACTTGCTCGCCAAACGTCCGAACGAGTTTGGCTAGCTATAGTGTCATAGTTCTGTGCTGTTCGCTCTAAGTCAGCTTCTGTATTGAAAATAGTTAAGATTGCTGATCCATATCTACCTTGTTGCAGTATTGCATCTTGAATTGACTTAATGATAAATCTATTCGTTTCCCAACGCCAAGTAAATGAGCCAAAATAAGGGTATTGTCCATTTAGATGAACCGATTTTAGAGAAAGCAAAAATTCAAAAAGATCGAACCAATTTAAATATTGAACTTCTTCTTCATGAGGATATAGCTTACTTTTGATTAGCGGGGCAAGATGGTCGCTGACCGGAGTGTATCTCCGTTCAAATCCAGGTTCTATAAGTTTCCCTATATCTTCATAGAATACATATCTCGGATCTAATACATCTATTAAGTTAAATTCACGCTCGGACTCAAGTAAATAGATTTGACGCTCTAAAGCTTCTCGCAAAAAGTTAGTTTTCGTTGAACGAAGTGCAGAAATTCCTACAGTGTAGAGTAGAAGTAAACCAGGATAAATCTTGATATAACTTGCCCATTGGTATTGGTATCCACTTTCAACCTTTTTGGTACTGAGACGCTCTATCCAGTCACCAACAATATCTAGCCAATCGACTGAAGAATCGTTTCCATATTTGCAAATCGTGGCAATTGCATAGATAGAAGGTGTAGTAGCTGTTTCTAAAATTTGAGCAATTGCTGAAATGGTTTCTACTGTTGGTTGCTGACTAAGAAGAGCAGCGAGATCAGGAGAGCCAAGAACAAATTGAACCTTGGCGATTTCCTTTTCCTTTACATCTTCCATGTCTGCAACACCGAAGCTAGACTCAAGTAGTTTTTTAACAGAGGTTTGAGCCTCTGTTAGGGTTTCAAACGAAATTTCAAAATTGGGAGAAGTTAGAACTGGTTGCGTTGGCAGTCTGAGCGCCTGTTCGATTGATTTTGCTTCCTGCTCTGCTGCTCGTCGCTCTCTATCCTCCCTAGCGATTTGTAAAACTGATGCAGTAATATGTCGGGAAACTTTCTCTCTGAACTTTTCAATAGTTTTATAGGTATCAGTCAATCCTTTCTTGTTTAACTCCTCTTTGTATTTTTGAAGGCGTTCGTACTGTTTTAGATCGATTCCTGAAGGGGGTACTTCTTTATCCGAAAAGTAGACAATGCAGCGTTTTCCTTCATTATGTACTCTCTCAATCTCTTCTACAGTACCTGATTCCGCTTGAGGAGTGGGTGTCCCAAGTCGAGTCCAGAAGACAGCTATCAGGAGATCACAAATGTCAACCAGTTGACGATTGATAATAGCTTGTCCGCGTTCCTCAAGATCAGGGGTTGCATCTGTTTCCCATCCCAAAGGCATCAGAATCATTTTCATCTCTAAAGTGTGAATTGCATTCCACCTGGCAATTTCTTCTCGAATAATTTCCCGCTCTTGAGGAACGTCTCCAGGACTAGCAATTAGAACAAGATAAAGCTTGGTATCAACTGGCATATTGTTGGGGTAATATTCTACTACAAGATTAACGATAATTACCTGGATCATCACCCTGAGTGATTTCTGAGTTTAAGTTTTCCTCTATGCCTCCAAAATTATCTTCAATGAAGATAGGAGTAATTTCCGATCGCCCCCTACACAAAATTAGCCGGATCTTGATCACGCCGATTCTTCAGCAGAATCGGAGAACCTTGGCCATCACCCACCAAAGCCGCCGTTTCCTCCAACGCTTCCCTCAGCCGCTTGGCCGCGTAGATCGACATATCACGGGGCACATTCACCCGATCGCGCAAATACCGCAAAGCCGCATCAGAACCAGCCGGTGGCGTACAAACTTCGCCAGTCATCATCAAAGTTAAAGCACAACGCAAAGCCTCATCAAATAAGTTGTCATCAGCAGGATTGACTCGAACGATGTTGCGCTGGTGCTTAATGACGCGATGAAGTGCTTCAGTGCGGGAGGTTTCCGGTTCTGGATACATCACATCCGGCAGTCCAGCCCAAGGCCCATTATCCACGCGGGCTTTATTGAGTAGCATCTGAGGTTCGCCGTTTTCATAACAGCCGCCCATCTGAGGCGGTAAATCGTGGACGTGGGTGTGAAAATCGCTCTGAGTGCCGCGATAGGTAGGGCGGGTTTCCATCGCCGCAAACCAGTCAGCAAAGCGCGGGTTTTCTTCGCGCATTGAGTAGCCTTTGTAGTAGTAAAGACTGGCATTCATGCGTTCGACGTAGGGCGTAAAGATCACATCCGCAGTGCCAAATTCATCGAGGAAATAAGGCCCCGGAGTGCTAGCCAGAGCCTTTTCTACCTGGGTGACGACGCTGATAAATTGGTTGCGGTTGTGTTGTTCTACTTTGGCTGAACTTGCTGGGTAGCACAGCCAAGAGCACCAGGCTCTAAATAGCAGTCGCTCTAACCGCCGCATGGGTATGACTGCGGGGTTTTCCATGCCCAAACCCAAGGGGCCATAGACTCGTTCCAGCGCGATTAAGATATCATCGCTTTCGGTGATGATGCGGCCGTCTAGTTCGATCGCGGGTAGCATTCCCGATGGCACTTTGCGCTTGTACCAGCTTTCCTTTTCCCCGTAGCAGAACATAGTAACTTTGTCAATACGGTAGGGGATTTGTTTTTCTTCCAGCCACAGCCAGATTTTTTGGCAGTAGGGACACCAAGCATGGTTATCGCGGTACAGAGTGACTCGCACATCGGATTCGGTTTTACCAAAGAGGCGCAAGCAGGCTTGGGCGTTGGTTGGCCCGTTGACGCGATCGACTTCAAAGTCTGTGAGGGCTTCTAATTCTGTCCAGCTTAGGGGGGTCATGCGATTTTAGATTTTAGATTTTAGATTTTAGATTGGAGAATTGAAGACAGCGACTTCTTCGCGGCAATAATAGAACTTACGCACCAACTCAATCTGTAGGGTGCGCTGTGCGCGCACCTTACCCCTACACCTAGCGCATTCAACTATTTTTTGGTCTTAGTCCTGAATAAGATAGTTGGTTCTCAGTTAAAAAAGGCTTTGAGGACTGAAGTCCTCACTGCCAACTTAACTACAATTAAGGCGACATTTGGGGAGGAGGTGGGGCGTCTTGAATTTTAGCCAGTGCTGCTTTCATTTCAGGAGTGGCTAGCAACTTTTGGGTATCTGCGATCAAACGATCGCCCCAGAGGTTTTCTTTGAGATATTCTACGGTAGCATAGCGTTTGTCGAGTTTCAGAGCTGCTTCTCCCATCGCTAAGCCTTTTTCTTTGTCACCTTTGGTGTAGAATGCTACTGCTAGAGCTAGCATTGCTTCGGCTGCTTTGTCGTCGATCACGATCGCCTGTTCCCAGCGTTTGATAGCGCTATCAACATCTCCCATTTCGTATTTGACTAATCCGATATTGTTAATAGCCGGCCACAGGTTTTTTTCTAAAGCAAAGGCTTTTTCGTATTGGGCGATCGCCTGATCAAACCGCTTCAGCTTATAAAAAGCATTCCCTAAATCAAATAATGCACCTGGAGTGTCTGGTTTTAGTTTCAATCCTGCTTGCAAATATTCGACTGCTTTCTCGTAGTTCGCTTTCCGAAAGTGAGCTTCTCCCAAGACAAATTTAATTGAGGGATTTTCTGGCGACAGAGATTGAGCTTGCCCCAAAGCTTCAATACCTTTGTCAAACTGCTCGACTTGAAGGTACAAGCTGCCTAACAAAGTCCAAGTTTGAGCATTCTTGGGGGCTAACTGTGTGGCGAGTTCGGCTCTGGGTACGGCGAGTTCGTACTGCTGGAGTCTGGCTAGCTGGACGGCTTCTTCTGCAAGGCTCAAGGCCGTTTGTTCGAGTTGGGCCGAGTCGATTTGCAGGGTGTAAGGCAGGAGGGCCTGACAGGCAGCAGGCTCGGGCATTGCCCCCAAACCGAGTGCGAGTAGCAGAGATATTAAAGGAATGCGATTAGGCACTGTACAGCCCCAGAAAAAAATATAAGGGTTTCTCGATCGCCTATAATAACTCATATTTTTGAGTTTTGATATTGCTTCTTGACTCGCAACACTTCTGGGTTTTCATTTAAATACTTCTCGAATTATGTTTACACTCAGGATAGCAGTTTTTCTTCAGTGTTTTAGAGACGACTGAGAGCCTCACTACAAGTAGGCAAAATTATGAGTTATTATAAAATTGAATCAGTTAATAAATAACGCTTCGCGGTTGTCTGTTAAAGAGTTACAAGCTTCTGTTTTTCCTCACAAAAAAAGTTTATTTTTACGGGTGTATAAAAAAATGAATTTCTCACTACAAACCTGGTAAATTCTTCATTTTTAGGAATTAGAGTGAGTTAATAAAGCCTGTTGAATCTTGTCTAATAATTGTGCTGCCGACAAGGAAGAAGGCAAAATTTTGGCCGATACTTCTTGCAGCAGAAAGTCGATCGCCTCGGATTCCGAATTTACAGCAGACCGATAATCCCAGACTAAAATTGGCAGTTTTACTGCCATTTGGCGCAAGTTCGACAGCGCCTGCAACATAGCGGGGGATTCTGAGGGGGCATCTCGCAAGCACAGCAAAACTAAGTCAACGCTTTGATATTGCAACTGCTGCAAAACTTCTTTCCAGCAGGGAGCGATCGACCCTCGAAATCCTGCGGTGTGGACGTACTGAATCAAAGCTTGAAAGTTGGGAGTAGAAAACTGGGAATTGGGGAGGGGAATCTCGGCATTTGTCGATCGATCGCGATTTTCCAATTCTCCCGTCGGGTTCCCCCCAGCAGTGCGGTGCAAATCGGGTAAAGTCGAAATGTCGGCAAATAAAATGCTGGGCTTCCAACTCATTCCCGCAGCAACTTGAATCACTTGCCACAAAGCACTTGGCACCAACCCGGTACCTGAAGTTTCACTGTCGTCGGGACTGCGGGTAGCCAAACAGGGAAATACCGACAATCCTTTGACTTGATTTGCCAGTTGGGTAGTTGCGGGGTCTAAAGTCACCAAGGGGAGAGAACCCAAATTTCGAGACCGACTTAACTGTTCGATAAAAGCTAAGGGGTTTTGCAGTTGACTTGTACCGTCCAAGACGATCGCGTCGGGCCGCCAAATTCGTGCCACAAGTTCTGCTTGGCCGAGGTCGTCTGCTTCTAAAACGCGGCAGTAGTTGGGGTTGAGCAGTAAAGCGGAACCTTGAGAGGAACTGTTTTGCGGGCTGAGCCACAACACGGTTAAAGAACTCCTCACTTTGGCGCTACTAGCATTACTTTTGCCGATCAAGTCGGTCAGCAGGCGCCGCAAAGCGGGTTCTTCCACTGGCAAGCTCAAGAAGCCTTCGGCTCGGTTGACACTGGCCCGTTCTTTTTCGCCTCTGGTTGCTGTGACAATCGCCGGAATCGATCGGGTATCCGGGTCACTCTTGAGCAGCGTCAGCACGTCCCAACCGGACAGCAGTGGCAGCAGCGGGTTGAGGAAAATCGCTTCGGGACTGAACCTGCGAGCTTTTTCCAGCGCTTCGGTGCCGGAACGGGCGACTATTACTTGGTAGCCCAAACCTGAGATGACGTTGGTTAAATCTTCGATATATTTGGGAACTGCTTCGACTATTAATACTAAACGAGAGCGAGAATTGGCGATCAGAGTCGGATATTGGGGTTTTAATAATTCTTCCTCGGCGGCTCCAGGTGCCGGGATTTCTTCGCTACTGTTTCCCGGAGGATTTGGTGGCAGCAACAGGGTAAATTGAGAGCCTTGGTTTTCTGAGGAAATAAACGAAACGTCCCCACCGTGGAGCCGAGCTAGGCGTTGAGTTAGCACCAGTCCTAGTCCGGTTCCTTGAAAGCGGCGGGTGAGGGGGCTTTCTAGCTGTTGGAATTTCTGAAAGATCAGATGCTGTTTGTCGGCGGGGATGCCGATGCCAGTGTCCCAAACTTTGAATGCGATCCAGCCTTCCCAAACATTTACTTTCAATCCGATTTTGCCACCGAGTTCGGTGAATTTTAGGGCGTTGGAAAGGAGGTTAACCAGCATTTGCCTCAGTCGCAGTTCATCGGCAATTAAGTGGCTCAATTCCGGTTCTATTTCGAGTGTAAATTCTATTTGGGCGGAGGGTTCTGCGTTTGCTGTACCGTCCGTTTGGCTCGCGCTGGGAGGGTTTTTTTCTTCTTGCTGTTGCAGTTGTTTTGCTTGTTCAAAGGCTCTTTGGCAGGTTGATGCTATTTCGACTGCTTCGGGAATTAGTTCTAGCTGCCCGGTTTCCATCCGGGTCAAGTCTAATATATCGTTAACTATTGTCATCAAGTGCCGCCCGCTTTTATGGATTAGTTTGGCGTAGCGTGTTTGGCGGTCGTTGAGCTCTCCGATCAATTTATCTTTGAGGAGGCTGGACAAACCGAGGACGGCGGTGAGCGGGGTTTTTAGTTCGTGGCTGATGCAGGATAAAAATTCGTCTTTGAGTCGGTTGAGGTGGATTAAATCTGCGTTTTTCGCTGCTAGTTCTTTGGCGACTAAATGTTCTTCGGTGACATCTTGTCCCATTACTAAAATTAGCTGGTCTGAGAGCGGTTGTTTGACAAATTGCCAGATCCGTTCTTGGCCTTTTTGTACGGGGCACTCGCAAATGTAGGTGTCTGGTTTGCCGGCGGTGGGACACCAAGCTGGAGCGGTTAAGGTTGAGGGGGAGGCGGCGGCGTACAAGGGCAGCGGGCAACTGGTGGCTGCTGTTGAATCGCGATCGCCCGATATACTTGCTCCTACTAGGCTCATGCACTCTTTGGTGATGCCCTCTAACTGCACGCTCTTGTATTCGCTTGTTAAATGGCTTGGTTTGCGGGGCGAGTGTTTACCCAAATTTGCTGCTGGTTCTGGAATTGGTACGGGGCCTTCTCCCAGCAAAATCCGCCACGCTGCGTTTTGGCTGACTATTTGTGCGGTGGGGGTTTGCAATCTCAGGGGCAGGGGCAGTTTTTCCAGCAGTTGGACTAGGGAGTTCAGGTTTTCTGAGGGTTTCAATCCTGCTTCTAGAAAGCGCACTTGAGCGTCTAGGGCGGTGGCGATAGCTTCGGAAACGGGCATTAATTCGATTTCTTTGACGGCTGTTGCCTCCTCTGTGAGGCTGCAGAGCGAGCTGCTGTTGAGTGCGGCGAATTGCAGCAGGCTCAGGCTGTCTAGCATTCCTAAAAATTGACCGCTGCCATCTGTCAGGGCGATCGGGCTGTTTGAGGAAATGCCGGCGGTTTGGCGGTTTGGCCGGGCTGGGGTGTTCTGTTCCTCTGTTTGCAGGTACTCCCAGAATTCACTGACGCTCATAGCAGCGGGTAATGCCCTGACTGGTTCGATCGCGATCGAGCTTTCTGACAAAGGTTGCTGCCCGTCGTTTGTGCGATCGGCTCCATAAGCCCACAGGCTGCGGAGGTACACTAATCCCAGCGGCTGTAGCTGTTCGTTGACTACTGCGACTCGATCGCAGTTGCAGGAGCTGAAAATTGACTGCAGCGATTCTAGCGCGGCAGTTTGGAGGCACAGCGGCACTGGCTCGATAAAATTTTTGAGACTGGGGGTGGTAAGTGGCATAACAAACCTGATAGTCTGCTCGCGAGAGCAGTAATATTTTTGATGCTCAATGTAGCTGCGGATTTCTGTATCTTATTTGTTTTATATCAGTTCCCTATCAGGCCCGGGATCTGCACCGAGACCTGGGAGTTCGATGCCTACACCTAATTTGAGGCGACTAGCAATTATTTTAAGGCTTAAGCTTAATTGCAGAAATCACGCTCAGGGTGCTTGACACAAAAACAAAAAAGTACATTTTTCTTCTTTATGTGCTAGAAGCTCATCACTTATTTGGCGGTTAAGATTGGTTAAAATAAATATTGAGATGATTGTTAAAATGTTAAGTTTTTTGTAAAGGAGATATCAACTCTGAGCGATCCAGCACTTTCGGGCAACTTAGGTGGTGCACCTACAGCTTTGCTTCCCCAACTGTCTATCGGTATTTTTGTCCGCTCCGAGGAAATCGCAGCCTCTGCGATCGAGCTTTTGAGGGGCGAACGCTATGCTTTAACGCACATTAAGTCGGCAGTGGAGTTTTTGGGGTTCCTTAAGCACAATTATCACCTTGATTGTTTAGTTTTGGAGGTGGATAGGGATCTGAGATCGCTTCTGGCCAAGCTGCAAGAACGATCGCTCTTTTTGCCTGCTGTGATTTTTTCGTCCCAGCCAGGGGAGGATGAAAGGCCAGTTGCACCATATTCAGATGGTTTTGAGGCTGGCACCAGTACCGCCAACACGAGTCAAGACGAAAGCTGTGCTTTTTTTTATCACCCTGCTGAGGTGCAACTGGCAATCGCTCGATCAAGCGAAATAGTTGCCAATATCGATCGGGCGATCGCACAATTTCTGAAACTTTCAACTCCGATTCCTGTCAATTACCAATCCGCAAGGAGCGATGCGACAGCTCAATTGACGGCTCAAAGTTTGCTAAGCCGGCAGCAGCGGCGGCTGGCGGAAAAATTACGGGAGCGATTAGGATACTTAGGTGTGTATTATAAAAGAAATTCCCAGATTTTTTTGAAAAATCTGTCGCCACCTGAGAAGCAAAAGTTTTTGGAGCAACTCAAGTCTAGTTATCGCGACATCGTTTTGAATTATTTTTCTCAAGATACTGCGGTCAACAATCAAATAGATGAATTTGTAAACTTAGCTTTTTTTGCTGATGTTCCCGTGACTCAAATTGTAGAAATTCACATGGAATTGATGGACGAGTTTGCTAAACAGCTACAAATAGAAGGGCGCAGCGAGGAAATATTGCTCGATTACCGCTTGACTCTGATTGACGCGATCGCTCATATGTGCGAGATGTACCGACGATCGATTCCGAAAGAAGCATCTCAGGTTATAAGGTAGAAGGCCCAGGGCAAAATTCAAGCAAGAAGAAGGTAGAAGTTAGAATTTAACAAAGAAGAAAGGACAAGACAAACTGCCGCGCGATCATCGGGAGGCTGAAATTATTATAAAATAACAAAGAACAGGGGATTTAAGACAAATAAGAACTACAACTAACATCAGACAACTAATACTCAACATTTAAAAAAGTTCATGAGTCCTCTGAAAAAAACCTATGTTCTGAAGCTGTACGTTGCGGGGAATACTCCCAACTCAGTGCGAGCTTTGAAAACCCTAAAGGACATCCTCGAACAAGAATTTCAAGGAGTCTACGCACTGAAAGTCATAGACGTTCTCAAAAATCCTCAGCTAGCAGAAGAGGACAAAATATTGGCAACCCCCACGCTGGCCAAAATCCTGCCGCCGCCGGTGCGAAAAATTATTGGCGATTTGTCCGATCGTGAGAAAGTTCTGATAGGATTAGATTTGCTCTATGAAGAACTTCGCGAAGAAGACCTGAATTCCTAAGATAATCAGATGGCAGTCAGTCGATTTTAGATTTGAGACTTTGGCGTGAAACGTTCGGCGAGCGTCGAGCCGTCGAGTCGTGCGAGCGTCGAACGATGGTAGATTTACTCCACAGATGAATCTGGAATGTTGAAAAAAAGTCTAAAATTTTTATCTCTCCACGACCGGAGTACGTGGCACGGTATTCGTTTTTGGGCGGGGTCATTAGTCAGCAGTCAGCCGTCATTAGTTATTGAGCAAGAGCCAAAACTAAAAGCTGGGTACAAAGACTCATGATCTGCGGTTAATGAGTGACAACTAAAGCATACTGAGAGTTGACAAAAATCGACATGAATGAAATTAGTCAAACGGTTCAACGAGAAGGATTGGGAACTGTAGGAGTTGAAAAAATTCGCACGATGATTGAGGGTTTCGATGACATCAGTCACGGCGGAATGCCGCTCGGCAGAACCACCCTAGTCAGCGGGACGTCAGGAACGGGAAAAACTTTATTTGCCGTACAATTTCTCTATAATGGAATTACCCATTTTGACGAAGCTGGAGTGTTCGTAACTTTTGAAGAATCTCCCGCAGATATTATTAAAAATGCTTGCAGTTTCGGTTGGGATCTGGCACAGTTAATCGATGAAGGCAAGCTATTTATTTTGGACGCTTCCCCCGATCCGGAAGGTCAAGATATCGTAGGAAATTTTGATTTATCAGCCTTAATTGAGCGAATTCAGTACGCCATTCGCAAGTACAAAGCCAAGCGGGTTTCCATAGATTCGGTAACAGCCGTATTTCAGCAGTACGACGCTGCATCGGTGGTGCGCCGAGAAATTTTTCGTTTAGTTGCGCGCCTCAAACAAGTAGGAGCAACTACAGTTATGACTACGGAACGGGTGGAAGAATACGGCGCAGTGGCGCGGTTTGGAGTGGAAGAGTTTGTGTCGGATAATGTAGTGATTGTTCGCAACGTTTTGGAAGGAGAACGCCGCCGCCGCACAATGGAAATTTTGAAGTTGCGGGGTACAACTCACATGAAGGGCGAATATCCTTTTACTATGACTAATGAGGGAATTAATATTTTCCCATTGGGGGCGATGCGATTAACTCAAAAGTCTTCTAACGTGCGGGTTTCTTCGGGCGATAAAACTCTCGACGAAATGTGCGGTGGCGGTTTCTTCAAAGACTCGATTATTTTGGCTACGGGTGCAACGGGAACCGGCAAAACGCTGTTGGTGAGCAAGTTCTTGCAGAATGCTTGTATGAACGGCAATCGGGCGCTGCTGTTTGCCTATGAAGAGTCGCGGGCTCAGTTGTTCCGCAATGCTTATTCTTGGGGCATTGATTTTGAGGAAATGGAACAGAAAGGACTGCTAAAGCTGCTGTGTACTTACCCGGAATCTGCTGGTTTGGAAGACCACTTGCAAACTATTAAATCAGAAATTGCGGAGTTCAAACCTTCTCGAATTGCTATAGACTCGCTGTCGGCCTTAGCTAGGGGTGTCAGCAATAATGCTTTCAGGCAATTTGTGATCGGAGTGACGGGTTTTGCGAAGCAGGAAGAAATAACCGGCTTTTTTACGAATACAAGCGACCAGTTCATGGGTTCTAATTCGATTACGGACTCCCATATTTCTACTATTACTGACACGATTATTATGCTGCAGTATGTAGAGATTCGAGGAGAAATGTCGCGGGCAATTAATGTGTTTAAGATGCGCGGTTCCTGGCACGACAAAGGAATTCGGGAATACACAATTACTGAAAGAGGCCCACAAATTAAAGATTCGTTCCGTGGTTACGAACGGATTATCAGCGGTTCTCCGACTCGGATTACGATTAATGAGAAGAGTGAGCTATCGCGGATTCTCCAGGGTGTGCAAGGTCAAGACGATGAGGATATTTGAGAGTTAGCAGTGATTGGTCCTTAAAAGTAGGTTGGGTTGAGCTAGGAAACCCAACTTTTTTAATTTGAGGAGTTTGTGAAGATTTATAGCAACCGCGACCATATTTGGGAGGTTCTTAATTGCTGAAATATGAGCTTTTATTGCCTTCTGCATCAGTGCTTTCTGCTATAGCAATCCGACTAAATAGGTTGTGGTAAAAATCTTGGCGTAAACTGTTGTCCCTCTAAATTGTATATTTCAATGACTTCTCAAAAATCATAAAATCCTCTCTATATCCGATTCTCGAACATAACAAAAAATCTTTCTGGCCTAGCAGCTTAGTGCCGCGTCGTGCCTATCCCTACTACCCCTAGATTAGCGGAACCACGGGGGATTGCCTCTACAAAAATATTAAAACTAATTTTATTATCAAAAATCATTATTTACACCTCATCACCACTATTGGCGTCTCCCTATATCCACAAGATGAAATGAATTTCTCTAGCTTGCTCAAAAATGCAGATATTTCCCTATATTACTTTAAGGACTCGAGCCCAATACCTATAGTTTTTACACAGCCACAATACCTTGGGCAAAATTCAATACCCTGGCGATCGCAAATCTCTTGAATTGTGCTTGGAAAGCCAATACTTGCTGTACGCTCAACCTCAGCTCGATTGGCAAACAGGTAGCCTGGCTGGTGTTAAAGTTCTAGTAGGAGGGTATTCTCCTGAACAAGGTTGGATTCATCGCCATCGATGTATTCCCATCGCCGAAAAACAGGATTGATTTTGCCCGAAGAGCAAATTGATTTTAGAGCAAGCTTGTGGGCAATATTAGCAGTAGTTAAGAGGAAAACTAATTCTTCCTAAGATAGCAGTGAATCGGTCGGCACGTCAACTCACCTAACCGACTTTAATCGCTAAGAGCGATCGCAGTGTTGAGCGCACCGAAATGAAACCGAAATATCTCTAGCTATAGATTACGGGAATGGCAATGATGCTTAATGTTGACATTACCTACAATCTTTTAAGCCAATGATCGAAGCGTGGCATTGGGATTTTTATCGAGGATTTTGGGACTGGCTATGCTGCTTTTAACAACCTGAAGAATTTTCCGGTGAAGTCGCTCAAAATTGAGTGCTAATTTGTCCGCGATTTAGCCAGCGATCCGATCGCTCGCGGAATTGCCCAGCCCATAGCTGTAATCCCACATGGCTTAAATGTGAGCACAATTGCCGAAGGAATTGAAACCCCAGCGCAATTGCAATAGTTACAAGCGAGCGGCTAGGAAATCGGGCAGCATTATATGTTGAGGAAGCCTGTAATTGCTGAGGTTACAATTCAATTAATCCGACATCGTGAAAGGTTGTCTACCACTATTGGGGATGAGCAACCCTCATCAAAGCGCGCAAAAGTCTTATAATCAATTTAATGCTCAGGTAGATCAAATGAATAAAAAAATTTTCTTACGCAATAATATAAAAGTGTTTGGAAAAGGCACCCAGACGATGATTTTTGCTCATGGATTTGGGTGCGATCAAAATATGTGGCGTTTCGTAACACTGGCCTTCGAGAATGACTACAAAATCCTCCTATTTGATTATGTAGGTTCGGGACAGTCTGATCTTAGTGCCTACAGTTATGAACGGTACAGCGACCTCAATGGCTATGTTCAGGATGTCCTCGATATCTGTGAAGAATTGGCGTTGACGGATGTGGTTTTTGTCGGTCATTCTGTCAGCAGTATGATCGGTCTTCTGTCCTCAATTCAAGCTCCTAATTACTTTAATCGCCTGATTTTCGTAGGACCTTCACCCTGCTACATCAATGATTTACCAAATTATTACGGAGGGTTTGAGCGCCAAGATATTGAGGATCTGCTCGATATCATGGAGAAAAATTACATTGGTTGGGCAAGCTTTCTGGCGCCAATGGTGATGCAGAATCAGGATCGTCCAGAGTTAAGTGAGGAACTTGAGGCAAGTTTTTGCTCCACTGATCCGGTGATTGCAAGTCGCTTTGCCGAGGTAACTTTTTACTCTGACAATCGCAGTGATTTACCCAAGGTATCAGTACCTTCACTGATATTGCAATGTGCTGATGACGTGATTGCTCCCACCGAGGTAGGGCATTACCTCCACCGCCACCTACCTAAAAGTACGCTACGGCTGATGAAAGCTAGGGGACATTGCCCGCACCTGAGTCATCCACAAGAGACGATCGAGATGATTAAGGAGTATTTGAGTGTACCTCATACTACCTGATTTGTATGACAAACAGGACCTACCAGATAGACGAGCTACTCAACACGTCACCCTGTGGATTCCTCTCGTTTGCTGACGATGGTACGATCGTAATGGTCAACGCCACATTACTGCAATTACTCGGATACGAAACCGATGAACTGCGGGAACGAAAAATGGGCGTTGCTGATTCACGGTATGAATCAACTTTTATCGGAAGTTACAAAACTCACCCTCAAGCAGGCTTATAGCAATTGGGAAATCTGAATTCCTACCTGTATTCAGCAACGCCAAATTTACCTCTTTTTTTCTATTTTATTCGCTCGCCCAAAAGAGCTCAAATGGGTTCTATAGAGGTGGTTTTGGAAATACTCGACCACTCTCAAGAGCGGAACTGAGCGAAAGATGAGCGGAAAACAGAGCTCTTGCTGGGAGAATAAATCTCAAACCGTTGAACCACAGAGGATGGATTTTTATGGGGGCGGAGGGACTTGAACCCACACGACCGTTTCGGGTCAACGGATTTTAAGTCCGTAGCGTCTACCATTCCGCCACGCCCCCCTTTGGTTAAGCTGCTGTGGTTTTGAGCCACTAACAGCAACAGCCTTTTATTCTACAGCCAAAACCCCAATTTACGCAACCCCTAATCAAAAAATTCCCAAAAGTCGCGCTGGATCTCCCCAAGCGGTACAATAGTTAACCAGCTAGCGGAGCGTGTCAACCGACTTACCCGTGTTATTATTCCCCTAAAGCAAATCTATGTATATTACCTTACTGCTTTACGCCGTCTTGGCAGGAGCCTACCTCCTGGTAGTACCCGCGGCCACCTACGCTTACCTGAACAGCCGCTGGTACGTCGCTACCTCTTTTGAGCGCGGCTTCATGTACTTCTTGATGTTCTTCTTCTTCCCAGGTATGTTCCTCCTAGCTCCATTTTTGAATTTTCGGCCCAAACGGCGGCAGATAGAAGCCTAAATGCGACGTATTGACGTAATTGGAATCAGTATCGGCTTTTTTGTAGCAGGTGGGTTTATCTACTTGCTGCTGCAATTGGCCGGACTCGACAGCATGAATGCAGGGATTTGGAGTCAGTTATTTTTGGTCGCCGGATTGATTGGCTGGCTGGTGACTTATTTATTTCGAGCACTGACTCAAAATATGACCTACAGCCAGCAACTGCAAGACTATAAAGAATCTGTCTTGCAGAAGCAACTGGATGAACTCACTCCCGAAGAATTAGCCAAACTTCAAGCGGAAATTGAGCAGGAAAAAGATAATTAGTCAGTGGTTAGTTGTCAGTTGTCAGTTGTCAGTGGTTAGTGGTTAGTTGTCAGTTGTCAATGGTTAGTGTTTATATCATGTCCGGTCGAGCGACCGCGATTTTTGTAGGGCGGGTTCACCAACAATACCTGCCAATAATTGACAATCTCAAAAACCAGCCCCGACCGGGATATTATGGTTAATCGATCGGACATGATATTAGGTGTTATTAGCTAATACCAACTGCCAACAACCAACTGCCAACAACCAACTGCCAACAACCAACTGCCAACAACCAACTGCCAACAACCAACTGCCAACTGCCTAATGACTATTTCTAATTGTTTTGAAACGTTGCGAAAAAGCAACCAATGTGCATTGATTCCTTTTATTACTGCTGGCGACCCCGACTTGGAGACAACGGCTAAAGCACTGCAAATTTTGGATGATAACGGTGCAGATGCGATCGAGCTTGGCGTTCCCTATTCTGACCCGCTAGCTGACGGGCCGGTGATTCAAGCCGCTGCTACAAGGGCTCTACAGCGCGGGACGCGGTTAGATGCGGTGCTGGAAATGGTAGCGAAAGTTAGTCCGAATTTGCGATCGCCCATCATTCTCTTCACATACTACAATCCGATTTTGTACCGAGGTATAGAAACCTTCTTGCAGCAAATCAAAAGTGCCGGAGTTCAGGGATTGGTTGTACCCGACTTGCCCTTAGAAGAAGCCGACAGTCTCATCCAACCTGCCAACAAATTAGGGATTGAACTAACATTATTAGTTGCTCCGACAAGCCCCAAAAGTCGCATAGAGGCGATCGCTCGTCAGTCTCAAGGATTTATTTACTTAGTCAGCGTTACGGGGGTTACGGGAGTGCGCGAAGGATTAGAAACGCGAGCAAAAGAGTTGCTGCAAGAACTCCGCACCGTCACCGACAAACCCATCGGCGTCGGGTTTGGTATATCGAAACCCGAACACGCTCGCCAAGTGAAAGAATGGGGTGCAGATGCTGCGATTGTTGGCAGTGCTTTTGTCAAACGCTTGGCAGAAGGTACTCCAGAACAAGGTTTAGAGGCGATCGGCGAATTCTGCAAGAGTCTAAAAACAGCGATTCAAAATCCTTAGCAACTGTACAGATACTTTCAGCCATTAGACAGATGTGTGCGATCGGGATGTGCCGCCACAATTGCGATTAAAGACCTTGTTGTACTTGAGATCATACACCACCTTCCTTCTAGTTCCTGACTAGAAGGTTTTTTTTGAGCCGAAAATGCAATACATTTCAACATAGTCCGCGCATGGATAACCAAACAGCTATGGAGGGAAACGACTTTGCCTTGTCCGGCGCAGGCTGTGCCGACTTTGAATAATTTATAGAAGAGCGAAGATTGTCCATTCCTTCTTCCGTCTTCCGTCTTCCGTCTTCCGTCTTCCTTCTTCCTTCTGCTATAACTTGAGGAATGTAACTTGGGATAGATGAAAAGCTGCGGTTTCTATTCGTATACTAAAAAAAGTGTTTAAGTGCCTAATTTGGTAAGGGTAGCCATCTACAAAGCCACAAGCCATTTGAGCATATCACAATAGAAAGGAGCATTTTTATGAAGAGACTAACTGCATTTGTGAAAAAAATTCGAGCTGTACAAATTTTAACAGTGTTTCTGGCTGGCATTTTAGTATTAGTGAGTACGGCCTGCAGCCGCCCTGATGTGACGGCAGGAAAAACTGATGTGATGGCAGGAAAAGCTGATGCGAGGATAGGAAAAACTGCCGACCAAATTAGAGAAGAAGTGCCTTCAGGGGCTGTAACGTCCGAATTCAAAGGCGGCATGAACGACTACAGCGAGGTCGATCCCAGAAACAAAAAGCTTACAGCAGAAGAAGCAAAAGCTCAGCTTCTCAAAGAGCAAGCGCAGCACCGCATCGATACCAAATCTAGCAACAATGTAGGCGAAAACGTGCGGCGGGTAGGGAACGACGCGCCTGACAAACTCGACCAAATTGGGGAAAAGGTGAAGGAGGATGCTCGCACCGCTCAGAGCAAAGCTGATAACTTTGGCGACAAAACCAAACAAGGCTTTGCTAATCTTAAAGAAAACACTCGCGAAGGCTTGAAGGGAGCAAAAGATATTGTTAAAGAAGCCACTGCGGGAGCAAAAGAAAGAGCAGGAGAAGGTACTGAGTCGCTGAGATATGGTACCAGCGGCGGCCAAGAAAATATCAATGATGCAGCGCGAGATGCAAGATAGAACGCTGAAGATACTTCGGAAAAGGTTGGCTAGAAAGTGTATCGAGATATTGACATAACTCAACGAGTGGCAGAAACAGCGGCAGACGCGATCGACTAATCTTAAATAACGCTGTTTCCTTCTCGGGAAGCTACATTCCGACAGGGGTTTTAACCCCTGTCGGAATCTAGGTAAAGTCAATGGATTTTAGATTTTAGATTTTAGATTAAAGAATTGAAGCATTGACCCCACGGATAAATTCGGGGGGCAAGCTTCATCGGATACAGGTTTTTTATTTCTCCACCGATGAATCCGGGGGCTTGTATCCTGGATGCGTTCGGTCAGGTGAAGACTACTGCCTATTAATATTTGATTTGGTTTTAACCCCTGGGAGGGCTATTAGGCCGCAAGTAGAGTGGAGGGGGGTTTCACCACAATGCAACGGCCCTGTCCTTTTCTAGGGGGAACTGGAATGCCACTGCTTTCACGAAGGATTCTTTATAATTTCTATAGATTGTATCTGGACTTTTTAAGGTACTAACTTTTTTACCGGCGTAGCGGAAATTTGGGCGATCGAGCTATATTAAATTCAATTAATTACCCATTGTATTTTTCAAGACATGATAAGGCAGTGTTTCTACGGTATTTCACGTTCCTTGAATCGCATTTGAGATTAATAGCAGAAACTTATACCTAAGTAAAAAGCTTTAATCGCGATCGCCAAAGTATAAAATGTTGTTCATTAACAGATAATTGGAGTTTTCGATCTGGCGATCAAAAATTATGTGGTTTATGCCCTAAGATAGATACAATAAGTTTTGTCAAGCTAATGTCGGAGTTGAGGTCAGCCGATATGGACGCAACAGTAGATGTAGTAGATTTGACTGCGGTAATGCCGCGATATCGCCCGATCGCGCCATCGCGCCATCGTACACAGATTCTAGATCGGCTATCTATCGGTTCCTGCGCGAGAAAGAGCGACAACCCGCCGCTAAAATTCTCAAACCTACGTCATTGTGGCGGAGGAATTGCGGGAGGCGGTGCTGCCACAATCCCAAAAGGTTGCATTAGCGACCGTTAATTGCATAGGTAGAAATAGTCCTCAACCGAACAGACATCCTCGACGAACTTGAACGCAGACCGATTATTTACAAATACATTACACCTTCCAATCTTTCAATTGATTTTACCTGTTACCTGCTAGATGGATGTGTATAAATTTTAGCAAAAAGAGGCCACGGATTCGGGATATATTCGAGCCGTAATCCGCAGCCAACCGACAGGCGAAATGGAGGCAAACCTTATCTTGGGAATTGTGTTTTGATGCTAGTAACGATGATGCACGACTTTTATGATGCACTGGCACATTTGGCAATCTATGCAGATGCCGCACCGGCGGAGCGCCAACAAATCCTTAAGCGCGTTGGGGCTAGTCAGGAAAAACTCAAAGAATTCGCGCACCATACGCCGATTAATTTCCAACACAAGTTCGATCTAGTTGAGGCAGAATTGCTGGGCGTTTTGGGACAGATAGCAGAAGCCATGGAGCTGTATGATCGAGCTATTACCGGAGCTAAAGCTAACGAATATGTCAATGAAGAAGCTCTTGCCTGCGAACTCGCTGCTAAGTTTTACCTGTCATTAGGAAGGGAAAAAATTGCCCGACTATACATGATAGATGCCTATGATTGCTATGTCCGCTGGGGAGATAGAGCCAAAATTGACGACTTAGAAAAACGTTATCCTCAATTATTAAAACCGATTTTAGAACCCGCAAAACTCCCTGCAAATCCATTAGCCAATTTTCCAACACCTGCGGGGCAAAATCCATCCATTCATCCATCCATTCCTCCCTCTGTTTCGGCGAGCGTCTCAGATTTCGGGAATTTTTCAACACTGCTAAAAGCTTGTCAAGCGCTCTCTAGTGAAAGAGAACTCGATCGACTGATTGCCAAAGTGATGCAACTGGCGATGAAAAATACAGGAGCTGACAAAGGAGCGCTGATTTGGCCAAACGGCAATCAATGGGAAATCGCGGCTACCAGCACGATCAACAATTCGGGAGTCGAGTGGGCGATCGACTTATCATCCGCAACACTCGATGAAAATAGCGATATCTTGCCCCTCAAAATTGTTGACTGCGTTAAAAATTTATTGAAACCTGTGATTGTTCGGGATCTTGCTCAACAACGTGAGTGGGATTCCGACTCCTACCTCCTCAAATACCAACCGCAGAGCCTGTTGTGTTGGCCGATTCTCGATCGAGGCAACTTAGTCGGCATTTTGTATCTGGAAAATCGCTTAACCGCAAAAGTTTTTACCCGCGATCGCCTGCAACTTCTCAATCTCCTGTGTTCCCAGGCAGCCATCTGTTTGCAAAATGCTCTGCTCTATAAAAAATATCAAGATTACAACCAGCAATTAGAGCGATCGCTAATAAAAATTAGCCGAACCGAAGCTCAGCTTGCCGATCAGAAACAAATGCTCCAAGCGATTCTTGATGTCGCTCCGATTTGGATTTGGATGGTTGATCCCAGTGGTAAAGTACAGTTTTTGAACAAGACCTTTTCTCAAGATGTGGGCGTGCCTCTGAACGATTTCCTAGCTGTCGATCATTATAAAGATCTACTGGGGGAGAATGCAGCGGGCTGTTTGGTTTCAGATGCAGCCTGCCTTGCCCAAGATTGGCCACATTACTCCAGCGAAATTATCAGATTTGTTGACGGCAAACTACACGATTTAGAAATCACAAAAGTGCAGTTAAAAAATTCCCATGGCGAGACAATAGGGATTATTGGTTTGGGTGTTGATGCCACCGAGCGCAAGCGAGCAGCCGAACTTTTGCAAGAGAAAAATCAACAGCTAGAACGAACTTTAAAAAATTTACAACAAGCACAACTGCAAATCGTGCAAAGCGAGAAAATGTCGGCATTGGGTAATTTAGTCGCCGGAGTCGCCCACGAAATTAACAATCCGATTGGGTTTATTTCTGGCAATTTAAGCGAAGGTAAAAGAAGTTTGGAAGATGTGATCGAACACTTAGAATTGTATCGCTCCGCTGCATCGCCATCGGAAATAGCCGACCACGCCGAAGAGATAGACCTCGATTATCTTTTGGAAGATTTACCGAAGATGATTGATTCAATGCAACTCGGGTGCGAACGCATTTGCAGCATCAGCAACAGTTTGCGTACCTTCTCCAGAGGCGACAAAGACTACAAAGTTCCTTTTAATATTCACGAAGGCATTGATAGCGCTATTTTAATTTTGAAACACCGTCTCAAAGCAAACGAACACCGCCCGCAGATCGAAGTGATAACTAAATACGGCAATCTCCCTAAAATCGAATGTTTTCCCGGTCAATTGAATCAAGTTTTCATGAACCTGCTTGCCAATGCGATCGATGCCTTAGAAGAGTCAAATATAGGACGCACTTTTAGCGAAATTACCGCCAATCCCAACCGCATCACCATTTGCACGGATATAGTCGGCGAAGGGTACATTAAAATTAACATTGGTGATAACGGCATCGGCATCAAAGAGGAGGTTAAACAGCAGATATTCGACCATTTGTTCACGACGAAAGGTGTCGGGAAAGGAACTGGATTGGGGTTGGCAATTGTCCACCAGATTGCGGTAGAGAAACATGGCGGAAGCATCGAGGTGAATGGGGAGCCTGGAGTTGGCACTGAGTTTGCGATCGTTTTGCCTGTGAAGGGATAAATTTGAATTAAAATTCAATGTTTTTTGGGCGATCGAGTAATTAAGATATACTGACTTTGATTGGGGTCTTTTTTTGAAAGCCTTGGCATAACGATTTTAAAGTAGGATCATTTTTTTGATCGAGCAGTCTGGTTTACAAGCTGTTGCTACTGTACTTAATGAACCTGGAATATGTTGTATTTTAGACCCCCTATAAGTGAGTGCGTCACCCATTTTTAGTTGCGAGATGTCTATTATACAAAAAAATTAATCACCAAGGCTTCGCCCTACAAAAATTTATCTTAAATTTAACCAATCTTGAATTTCTTGCGCTAACCAAGCCGCCTCAACCTCTTTCAAATTTGTTGCTAAAGTATAAAAGTAAGTTCCCCTCTCGTTACCTGAACGAATCCTGATTTCATTTCCCTGATAAGTATTGTATAGAAAAGCACCTAAAATCTCAGAAACTTCCCCCCTTTGTCCTAAATAACTCCAACCAAATATCTGATGTTCCAGTTTAAAGTAGTTCCGGTTAAATGTAATTTTAGTACCATTGCCCAAAATCTTAAGTAACATACTTGCTACAAGCGGAAAAAATCCTAATCCCATACTGACATTTACTTGCAAATATGCTAAGACTATCGGCCAAGATAGCAGTATAGTTAATATTCCTATAAAAGCACCTAAAAAAGGCTTTCTGGCTAAAGTAGACGGAATTTTAATGTTTAACTCCGTTGCTGATTTGCTAACTTGAATGCGACTGTGAGGTGGTTTAGCAATTTTCCAAACAGTCGGAATTTGAAGATTAGCCCCTTGTATTTTTCCCGATTTCAAAGCTGCTAAAGCCTCTCTAGCCTTGCTGAAACGCTTTTCTAAGGCGATTTCCGTCATCTTCTCAATCCAGCTTACCAAAGTGGGATTCACACTCACGCGATCGCTAAACTGAATCCGAGAATCTTTCTGTGGCAAATCCGCAGGAGTCATCCCCGTTAACAAATGAATTAAAGTAGCTCCCAAAGCATACAAATCCGAAGCCGCCACCGCCCGCCCCCAAAACTGTTCTAAGGGTGCATAACCACTCGTTCCTACCACTGTAAACGTTACACCTGTCACCGCCGCTTGAGCTTGTACCGCACCAAAATCTACTAAATAAACGTGCTGATCTTCCCCCAAAATTAAATTACTCGGCTTAATATCTCGGTGCAAAACTGGGGGGCTTAATTCATGCAAATAAATTAAAATTTCTAGCACTTCAGTGGCAATTTTTCGTACTTTATTTTCTGAAAAACGCTGACCCTTTTCTAATAATTCCTGAAGAGAAAATCCCGGAATATAATCTTGTACTAACCCAAACCAAGGCAATCCTGCTCCGGCTTCCCGTTCCAGGGAAAAATAATCTCGATAGCAAGGAATGCGGGGATGATTTAGCGCCTGCAAAACTTGTGCTTCTCTTTCAAAAAGCTTGAGTTCTTCCCAGTGCATTTCCGGGCTAAAAGCTAACATTTTCAGCGTCACCTGTTCTTGAGACTCTAAATCCACGGCTAGCCAAGTTTGATGACCGGCCGCTGTGCGTCCTAAACGCTGTTGCAATTGATAACGTTCTTGTAAAATTTTTCCTGTATCTAACACAGCATTACCCTCCAGTTGTGAATGCTACAAAATGGCCTTAACTATTAAATTAATGACGGCTCTCCTACCAGGTCATTTTTACTCATAATTGTTAAATCACAGGGTCGAAGATTAACTCTTTTGGCGACAGCCTTAAATTGCTACTACAAGTAATTAGAGGTGCATTTCTCCATTCGGCATGATTGTACCGCGCAATTGAGCACCCGCTAAATTAGCCGTGCTCAAATCTGCCCTAATCAAAGTTGTGCGGTGCAAATTTGCCTCCCGCAAATCTGTTCTAGCCAGGTAAGCATCAGTCATATCAGCTTCACTCAAGTTTGCCTGATTTAAATTAGCTCGACTCAAATCAGCCCGCACCAAATTAGCTCGACTCAAGTCAGCCATGATTAAATTAGCATTGCTCAATTTTACATCAGTCATAAATGCACCGCGCAAATTAGCGCCCGCCAATTCAGCATCAAGTAACACAGCTCTTTCCAACTTAGCATTAGCCATTACAGCCCAGGAAAAATTTGTTTCTACCAAAGTTGCTTCAGTCAAAAATATGCCATCTAAAATAGCTTCGCTCAAATTTGCCTGAGTCAGATTTGCTTCTCCCAGAAATGCTTCAGTCAAATTAGCGTGACTGAGATTAGCTTTAGTCAAATCTGCACCTTGCAAATTGACGCCCCGCAAATCTGCACCTTGCAAATTTGCACCCCGCAAATTTGCACCCTCAAAAAGCCGCAACTCCTTCCGCAAATTTGCACCCCGCAAGCACGCACCGCGCAAATCTGCACCTTGCAAATTTACACCTCGCATATCTGCATCGCTCAAATTTGCATCAATAAAAACTGCCAAAGAGATGTTGGCTTTGCGAAAGTCTGCACCTTGCAAAGTCGCTCCGTGGAAGTCTGCATCGGACAAATTTGCTCCGCTCAAGTTGGCTTGATTTAAGTTAGCACCGCACAACTTTGCATTAGTTAAATTAGCGCGCTGAAGGTTAATTCTGCTCAGGTACGACATCGCTAAGTTTGCACCCCAGAGGTCAGCACTACTTAAATTGACGCCAATTAAATCGGCACCGCTCAGGTATACCCCTCGGAGATTCATACCTTGAAAATCTAGTTCTCCTGATGTATATCGCCTTAAAATTTCGCTGGCATTCATATTTGTTTTTGTTGTTAATTAGGTACAATCTGCTATTTCTAGACGGCTTAAGTTTCTGTTCGCGCAGGCGGACTTAGTTTTTGTAGCCCCAGACTTGAGTCTGAGAAACTTGATGAAATTTCTTGAATTTCAGTTGACGCAAGCGGACTTAGTTTGTGTTGCCCCAGGCTTGAGTCGAGCATTTAATGAGTTTGATTGACAAATTCTTGAGTCCAAAAAACTGTTTTGCTGCCTAACTGTCGCCCGTGAATTTTCACATGAGTAAGATATTGTGATTTTAAAGTACACAGTTTTTTGTGGATGTATGTAGCTGTAGCCTGTTGGTTTGGTACTTCAGCAGACTCTAGAATCACATGGAGCCAACCGTCTTTAAATCCCGCTGTAGCAGCAATTCCCTTAGGCTGTAGCAATTGATTAATCAATTGGGCGATCGCCTTTGGTTTGCCTTGTTTTGCCATTTCCAGAAGCTGATACTGATTTGCTTTATGGCTAGAGTGATCCTGCGGTATTTCTGAAATATCGTCGGTCAGGTTTCCTGTGATTTCAGAAGGATATTTACCGCTTTCTTTCGACTCCAATTCGATCAAAATTTCCAGCAGTTTATCTGTAAATTTTTGAACTTTTCCTACATACTCTCTGAGATTTTTATATTTCCAGTACAAACGCTCCTCTGGACTTCCCGTAGAAAATTTTCCGTTCAAAGCAGCTTCTAACTGGGTGAATATATTTTCTATTTGCGCCGTTGCGGAGTTAGCACTTTGACTGACTAATTCTGTCATTTCTTCTTCCAATTCCAACTTGCGTTTGATGGAATCGCTAATATTTATAATAACAGGAGCCGCCGGTTCTAAAATTTCGATAATAGTCGGCATTTCTGCAACAGGGAATGTTTCTACCATTTCCTGTCTGAAATCGGTAGCATAATTATTGCTGCTTTCGGGTTCTTTAAACTGTACATTTTCTGCCGTGTCTGGCACTAAGTAACTCTTTTGGGGGTCATAATGATAGTGAGATGGAGCAGCTTGAAGGATGTGAGTAATCTCGCCTGGATCAAAATAATCGCTGCGCCTGTCCACCAGCTCGCTCTCTTGATAAACACTGTTGTTTAAATGTGTCTGATCGTAATCTTCGCTAGCCGAAGATTCGGCTTCATCCGGTTCTTCCTGCTGCATTTTTGCGTAACAAGGATTCATCGCTTTGATGATTACGCTCGCAGCTTGGTCGTTTTCATCTCTGTTGTCAAGATTGCTAGCAGTTGTATACAATCGAGATTCGAGTTCGGCTAGGCTGCCACAGACATTAAACAGTTGTCGTAGTAGATTGTCAAGCTCTTGAGTTTTCAGCAGTAGCCAGTCGCGATCGCTAAAAGTAAACTGGTGATAAAGAGTTGAGAAAATTAGGATTTTCGCCCTCAGCGGATTTGTTTGCTGCAAAATTTTTTGTCGGACATCAAATAATTTGCCGGGGTTTCTTGCACTTTCTTCGCTGCTGGGTACTTCCGAACTAAAGTGCTCTTCAAATGCGGGAGCTTCCGGACCGCCAAAACTAGATATGTTTATTTCTAATTTGGTGAAATCTTCAAATTCATACAGCCTGCTAAGTTGACAGACTATGAGGTCTGCTACTAAAGCATACTCGGTTTTTTTATTAACCTTAGAGACTATACTATTTAAAACTGCTTCAATATCTTCTAACCTGCTGTACTTGGCGCACAGTTCTTCAATTAAAATCCTTAGATCTGCGCTGGCGAGTTGGGCAGGATCGTTTTCCCAGAACTCTTTACAAGCAAAAAATATTATTTTTTTAATACGCGAGAGATTCACGTCTTGTTCTAATTCGCGAACAACTTCATCTAAAATAGATAAAGCTTTCATAGTTTTCCTCCCATAAAAATACCCTGTCAACACTCAGCAAGAAATAATACAATTATACCACATTTGATAAATGCAAGACTTTGATGCGATCGTAATTGGCAGCGGTATTGGCGGCTTAGTCGCCGGCTCGATGCTAGCTCGCTACGGCGAGCGGGTTCTCGTATGCGAGAGCCACACCATAGCGGGCGGGGCAGCTCACAGCTTTTGGCGCCGGGGATTTCACTTTGACTCGGGGCCTTCTTTTTATTGCGGTTTGACTGACCCGCAGTCGTTTAATCCTTTGCGGCAAGTTTTTGATGTTTTAGAGGAATCGATCGCAGCAATTTCTTACGATCCGCTGGGGCATTACCATTTTCCAGAGGGAAGTTTACCGATTTATGCTGATGCGAGAAGTTACTTAGATGCTGTAGCTAAATTCGCACCGCAAGGTGCTGTAGAATTACAGCAATTTCAACAAAACTTATTAGTTTTGTATGAAGCTTTGCGTGGAATTCCGGCTTTAGCGCTGAGATCCGACTGGCAGTTAATACCTGTTTTGCTGTCTCGGTACTCCCCTGCTTTGCTGAAGCTGTTGCCGCTAGTAGGTGCGATCGCGGGTTCAGCAGGTTCCTTGATGGATCGGGATGTGCGCGACCCTTGGGTGCGGCGTTTGATTGATTTGGAGTGCTTTTTGCTGTCGGGTTTGAAAGCGCACGGAACTGTCGCGCCGGAAATAGCTTTTATGATTGGCGAACGATCGCGCTGTGCGATCGAATATCCTGTAGGTGGCAGCGGTGCGATCGTCGATGTTTTAGTGAGAGGTTTGCAGCGCTGGGGAGGAAAATTGCGCCTGGGATCTCCCGTGGAGCAAATTTTAGTTGAATCCGGCAAAACCACCGGCGTTCGCTTGCTAAATGGCGAAATTATCCGCGCCCCAATTGTCATTTCAAATGCCACAATCTGGGATACTTATACAAAATTACTGCGACCAGGAGATTTGCCGGAAAGCTACCGAAAAAACGCTGTGTCGATGCCAGCAGTAGACAGTTTCATGCACCTGCATTTAGGAATTAAAGCCGAAGGACTCGAAGGTTTGACCGGCCACCACGTCGTGGTTCACGATAGCAAGATTGACATTACAGTACCCGGAAATACTTGCATGATTTCGATTCCTACAGTGTGGGATGCAACTCTCGCGCCGCCCGGACATCACGCCATTCACGCTTATACATTGGAACCTTACGAAGGTTGGGAATATGGCGAATTGTATCCGCAGAAAAAGCAAGAGCGATCGCAATCTCTGTTTCAAGCTTTAGAAAAAATTATACCGGATTTGCGATCGCGGATAGTCTTAGAGTCGATCGGCACACCCCTAACCCACGCCCGATTTTTGCGCCGATATCAAGGAACTTACGGGCCTGCAATTGCCGCCGGAAAAGGCACATTTCCCGGGCCGCAAACACCAGTCAAAGGCTTGTATCGCGTGGGAGACAGCACCATGCCGGGAATTGGCGTCCCCGCCGTCGCAGCATCGGGTATTTTGTGCGCGAATACTTTGGTAAATTCCGATGTGACAGCACAATTTTTGTAAATTGGTAGAGGAAGCGGGCGGGTTTTGCCCAAGATATTTCCGGCAACTCAACAAATAGATAAACCCGCCCTCTGGGAACCACTAAACTGCTTGCTGGAGCGCTGATGAGTGCTAAAGACTGATTATCCACCAGCGGCAAAAGCGCCCAGAATTGCGATCGACAAAGCCAAACCGGGCAACAGCAGCAATCCTAACATCAAAGCATCGTGTCCACTCATCACTTTCTCCTGATATTGACGTTCAACATTATACTCTATAAACCGTCATCTTGCCTCGACCTTAAGAATTAAAACCGACATATAGATTCAGGATTGACAGGGCAAATTTTATTAACAATGGGGTTCCCGCGCAAGTCCAAGCTAGTTAACTTTTGCATAGATTGCAGGGAACTGATATCCGAGATTTGATTGTTGTACAAGTCTAGTAAAAATAAATTATTTAAAGCTTGTAGCGCACTGGTATCGGAAATCGGATTGTTGAACAGATAAAGTTCAGTCAAATTAGTTAACGATTTCAGCGGACTGATGTCTGATATTTGATTGTTACCGAGGTTGAGTTCAATTAAATTAGTGAGCGATGTCAAAGGACTAATATCTGAGATTTCATTTTGGAATAAAACCAATTTATTTAAGTTAGTTAGCGATGCCAGGGGAGTAAGGTCAGATATTTTATTTCCGAAGAGAAACAGCGTAGTGAGATTTTTTAAAGAACTAAGCGGGGTGAGATCCGATATTGTATTATTGTAAAGGTAGAGTGTCTGGAGTTCAGTTAAGTTTTCCAGAGGAGCGATATCTGAAATTTGATTGTTGTAGAGGATCAGCGCATTTAAGTTCGTTAAAGCTTGCAACGGAGTAATGTCGGAAATTTTGTTGTCAAACAAGACAAGTGCGGTAAGATTAGTTAGACCTGCTATGGGACTGATGTCTGAGATTTGATTGGTATCGAGAACGAGTCGAGTCAGATTTATTAGAGATGAAAGCCCGCTGATATCTGATATTTGATTAACATCCATAATCAGAGTTTTCAGATTGGTTAAAGATTGCAGGGGAGCGAGGTCAGATATTTGATTACTGCCGAGGATGAGATTAGTAAGTTGAGTGAAAGATGAGAGGGGACTGATATCGGTAATTTGAAGATTTTTGAGGTTAAGTTCTGTTGTATTATAAAGCAGTTCATTGGCTCGATCGCACTCGGAAGAATCTGATACTTGCAACAGTATTTCTACCGTATGTTTAGCGTCGGGCGAGAGATTTTCTTTGTGCTTGCACCAATCTGGAAAGTTATTATAAGTTGTCATGGGCTGTGCTGCCTTAATCGATTTTAGATGGGAGATTTGAAATTTTAGATAAGTATAGCAATTCTATTTCATTTGTGAATGAGATTTTTTTCGGGTTTTGGGAAATTTCAGCAAAAATTGTGTAAAGTAATCTTAACATCCTTAATTGAATTGCATTCGCAGGAGCCAAGAGCCAACTATGACACCAGAACTAATTTTTAATGCCAGTAATCTGTTCGTTGTGCCTTTCTGGGCAATTATGATTTTATTACCCAACTGGGGAATTACCCGAAAAGTGATGAATTCCTTTATTCCGTTTGCAGTGCTAGCCGTTTTGTACATATATTTGTTTGGTAGCAGTCTGACTGCGGAAAATGCGGCTGCTTTGTCGAATCCTAAGTTAGCAGATATTGCTAAGTTTCTGGGGGAAGAAACAGCGGCGGCTACGGGATGGATACATTTTTTAGTGATGGACTTGTTTGTCGGGCGCTGGATTTATTTGGAAGGGCAGCGGACAGGAGTTTGGACGGTTCATTCTTTGGCTTTGTGTTTTTTTGCTGGGCCGATGGGATTGCTTTCTCATATTGTAACTGCTTGGATTACTCAAAGGTTTTTCCCGAATTCTGAAAGTCTTTCAGGGGCGGACAAGATGCCCGATCCACAATAATAAAATTGATGTATTGTGGAACGGGCCGCTGGTGGCCGTTAGTTTCTAAGAATGGTGCAAGATATCAGTAACAATATAGATCGTAGCTAAACCAGAAAGAGGTTGATGACGATTTACCTTTGGGTGGGGGCGGGTTGATGAGATTATTGGTCTTAGGCCGAGATTGTTGGTGAAACCCGCCCCTGCAATCATCGAGCGCAGCTTGGAGCTTTTACAATATTTTACAATATTAAGAATTGGCTAGGGGCAGCACTAAACGAGCCACAATTAAATTGTTTTCTAACATTTCTAAAGAAAAGTTTCCCCCCATTAAGCGTATTGCTCGCTGACAAATTAAGAGAGTTTGGACGATCGACCTATTGGAACTAGAAACGGCTAATATGTCCGGCCCGGAACCGCCGTTGAAGGCAGCAATTAACTGTCGATCGCACGCGCCGCTATCGATCACAGACAATTCTAGCAAACCTTCCCCCAACAACTGAGAGCGAATCTCAATCTTGTCACCAACTCCAGAGCGCCTGCAAGCAGCCGCGAGCAATTCGCACAGGATCAAATCCAGCTTGATGCTGTCGCCGCGAACGCTCAAAGTCTGGCCGGCCCGCATCGACACAGCAGTTTCTCTGTGCACCTCCAGCAAGACTTGCGACTGTTTTACCAGGGAGGCCGTTCGATCGATCGATCGCCTCAGCCAAGCGCTCACAGGCACTGCATCTTGTCCGAATTGCAGCCGCCAATGTTCCTGTTTCAGCAGCAAATGAGTTGACCCCAAAGCATTGCCCATTTGCCGCAAAACCTGTTGGTAGCGCAAAATTTTCAGAGCATCTTTTTGCTCCTTCGCCGACTGCAAAATCGACTGACTCAACTCCCCCAACTCCTTCACCCCCGCTCCCACAGTGCGGTAAAACTCCTCAAAACGGCGCTGTTTGTACCAGTTGAGCAACTCCAGATCCAATCGCTGCGACTCGGCTGCCGATTGTACCGCCAAATACCTGCGCCACCAAGCCAACTGAGACGCCATCGAGCTGAGTAAACTCACCGACAACTCCGACCACTGGCGGCCCGGAGCGTCCGCAGCCACCACAATGCCCGCCGGAGCGTGTTCTGGGGCCGTCCGCAGCGCCACCGTCAGAATCTCGCCAATTCCCGGACTGCGGAGCCACCGCTTCGTCCCCAGTGGCAGTTGGCTCGTGCTCTGTTGCAGTACGCCCGCTTCTGCCAGGGTTTGTTGGATCAAAGCATCTGTTTGGACAGGAATCACGGCATCGGGATTGAGGGCAAATACGGGATTGGCAGCTAGCGCCGTCGCAATTGAACCTTCCTCCTGACCCGGATTCCAAGTAATTACGGCTACTAAAGGACAGGAAAGTGTTTGGGAAACGTGTTGAGCAAAGTTACGATCGAGCTTTTGTAGCGGCAACTCTGGGAACATCGTCGGTGAAGCAGCAGATATTGGTTGCTCAGATTGCTCCTCCTCAGAATGCTGCAAAACCGCCAAACCCGATTTGAGCGAGCGCTCAAATTGCTGATATTTTTCGATTTCCGCACTCTGCTGCCAGGAGTGCAGGATCAATCCTAGCTGTTGGCCCACTAGCCGAACTAATTCTTGCTCTGATCGCTTCCAAGTGCGAGTTGCATTGTGTCCGACAACCAGCAAACCCTCGATCGATTTTCGATTGGCGATTTTCGATTTGAGATTGGGGTTTTCTCCCTCTTGATTTTTCCTCCGAGTGGTCGATGCCAAAAGCGATCGCACCCCCGCCTCCGCCAGCACTTCCCGCCAAGCACCCAACCGCCCGTCTTCCTCCCAATTTTCAATAGCCAGAGGTGCACTTTCTTGCAACAGCCCCACGTCAGCCACATCGAGGGCGTTGAGTGGCGACGGCACTGGCCTGCGGTTGCGGGGCAAATTTTGGCAGACAATCTCAAAGCGATTTTGTTCTTCGCCGTACAGCAGCAGCAAAAAGTATTCGCATTTGAGCCGCCCGCACAACTGCTCAGCGGTATTTTTCAAAGTCGCCTCCCAGTCAGCATCGCTGTAGATGGCGCGAGCTATTCCGGCAGTTAAATCTCGATCGATCTCAGTTTGCTGAATTTTCTCCTCCATCTCCGACACAGGAGCCGTCAGAGCCACTAACTGCGCCACTCCCTGCAGGTAATGCTTTTCATTGTCTTGCCAAATCCGGGGTTCGCTGGCTTCGACTGCCAAAAATCCCAACAATTCCCCTTCGGAAACAATCGGCGCAGCCAACAGAGAGCGAGCGCGGATTTGCTGCATCAACCGCCCCGTCAGCTCAGTTTTCAGAGAACTTTGAGATTCACCGATCCAAACCATTTCTTCCCTGCCCAAAGCCTGATAAAATTCGCCCAAGTCTTGGACGGTGATGCCCGAAGCCGCTCGGCTCGGCCCGCCCAAACCCGGAGTAACTTCGCGGTTGCTGACTCGGCGCCAAAAATAGCGTCGCTCTCGCTCGAACCAATAAACATTGGTGCGCGTCGGCTCGATAAACTCATGAGTTTGTTCGACAACCGCTTGCAAGTATTGGTCGAGCGATCGCAATTCCCCCAACTGCGAAAGCAGCGCTAAAAGAGACTCGTCTGGGTGTTTAACTTGTTGTCGCTGCCAGTCTTTTTCTATTTGGTAAAGAGCAGTTGCCAGCGCTCCAAATACGATCGCCAACTGCGTTTTTTCCCCCGACTTGGGCGACGCTCCCCACACCTGGGTGCCGAGCAAAATCACGCCGTAGCAGCGGTCTTTGTAGCGCAGCGGAAACAGAGTCGTGCCTTGAATATTGAAAGTTTGAGCTGCTTTGCGCCATTCTCCGGCTCTGTTTTCCGATCGCAAATCCGGAACTCCCACCGGGCGGAGCTGAATCACCACTTGTTCCAGCAAATCCCCCGGGCTGAGGGCAAACCGCTGTTTGAGAAAAGACTGGTCGCCGTTAGGAGTCATGCCACCTTTGCCGAACAATCTGTGGGCCTGTCGATCGTACAACCCGATCCAAATCAACCGCCAGTCAAATTCCGCTTGCAAGTAATCGAGTGTTGTCGAAAGTAGCACTTCCACATTCTCCTCTTCTCGGAGAGTCTGGAGAACGCGCTCTAGGGTCGCGATTTGTTCGTCTAAATCCTTTGGTCTTTGCTGCTGCCCCATTTCCAAGCTTCCCCGCACCTTTGTCTAATTTAAAATTACTCACTTAAAAATTCAAAAAAATAAAATGCAAAAGAGTCAACTTATAATATAATCGTCTCACTTATCCTTCAATCTCAAACATTGGATAAAGTCGATCGAAGTTGAAGCAGAAACTTCGCCTTCGCTGTCGGCTCGTGAATATTTTTACTTTCCTTCTCATTTCTAATTTGTAAATTGCCCCAGTACAAATCATTGGATATTTATCAATCAAGTGTACGCCCGCTGTTGTTTTCGGTATTGAAAACCGATGCTGAGTGGCTGCACAACCGCACTCTTCAAGTTCTCGAACTCGCAGCCCGAGCCCAGTCAAACCCCGCAACCAGCCAAATGCTCTGGCGATTGCAGAAATCTTTGGGAGTCGAAGATTCTCGCCTCGAACAATCTTTGTGGGGACTGAGCTTTAAAAATCCTGTCGGCTTGGCTGCGGGATTTGATAAAAACGGCGTAGCTGCTGACATTTGGGCAAATTTTGGCTTTGGCTTTGCCGAACTCGGCACTGTCACTTGTCAACCACAGCCGGGAAACCCCCAACCTCGCTTGTTTCGATTGACGGAGGACAGTGCAGCCCTCAACCGCATGGGATTTAACAATCAAGGAGCCGCGGCAATGGCAGCCCGGTTTCAGGCAGCACAGAAACAGTCAAAATTCGATGCCTCGCGCCCGATGCCTCAGTCTCGGTTCCCCTTGGGCATCAATCTCGGTAAATCTAAGGTAACACCGTTAGAGCAGGCAGCAGCCGACTATTTGGAGAGTTTTAAGCTGCTGAAAGATTGGGGTGACTATTTTGTAGTCAACGTTTCGTCTCCGAATACGCCTGGGTTGCGATCGCTCCAAGATGCTGCGGGGCTTAGCACAATTTTGGAAATTTTGCAACAAGAAAATCAGGGAATCAAGCCAATTTTAGTCAAGATTGCGCCGGATTTGGAGTCAGAGGCGATCGTATCAATCCTCGACTTAGCAAAAACCTACCAACTAGCAGGAATTATCGCCACAAATACCACCATCCGCCGCGACGGATTGAAAACACAAATATTGCGAGAAACAGGCAAACCAATCGCCGAAGAAGCCGGGGGAATTAGCGGGGTTCCTGTGCGGGAGCGATCAACAGAAGTAATCCGATTTATCTGGCAATATACAAAAGGCGAATTGCCCATAATTGGAGTTGGCGGCATTTTCAACGCCGAAGATGCTTGGGAAAAAATAGCCGCCGGTGCGAGTTTAATTCAAGTTTACACCGGTTGGGTTTACGAAGGGCCTTGGATGGTGCGTCGGATTCTCCAAGGTTTGCTGCAAAAGTTGGAAGAACGCGGATTTAGTTCGATTTCTGAGGCAGTAGGTTGCGGGAATAAATAGGTAAAAGAAAACCAATCATGTCTTTCAGTTGTCATAGGAGTAATGGTTATCATTCAGTATCAAATTAGAAAACCCATTGAAGAACCTATTTAAAAACTCATTATTCAGTTGCAGCCTCACGATGCCCAGCAAGTTTTTTGCGGAAACATTCCCGCTTTCCAATGTTGGCGAACCTTGACTGTGGCTGGCAGGAAAAATCCTTCTGAATTATTAACAGGTGTTTGTTTAAGTTCTTTGACTGCTCCGCTGGATTTATCTAGCCACAAGGCTCCAAGATGATCTTCATCTGGTCCGAAGTGGTAAATGACGGCAGTATCATCCTCTTGTTCTTTCAAAAGTAAAACGTAAATAGCCATATTTCGTTTTTTGGTGAGTTAGTTTCTTATAATTATACTCTAACAGAACTGGTTTGCTGACAGCGTAACACTGTACTAGGACTTACGCAAATTACCTGACCATACACTACCTTTAGTAGTAATGTGCAAGTCCTATTTAAGTCAATACCTTCTGCTATGGCTGCGGTGGTGGATTCTAGGGGCGACCGGAGTCTAAAGTTGCTTCGTGTGCCCTAAAGGCGAATTGCCCATAATTGGAGTTGGCGGCATTTTCAACGCCGAAGATGCTTGGGAAAAAATAGCCGCCGGTGCGAGTTTAATTCAAGTTTACATCGGTTGGGTTTACGAAGGGCCTTGGATGGTGCGTCGGATTCTCCAAGGTTTGCTGCAAAAGTTGGAAGAAAAAGGATTTAATTCGATTTCTCATGCCGTTGGTTCGGAAAACATTAAGTAGCAGATATGGACACAACAATATTGTGTCCCTATGGCGGATTTATAGCAACCGCCAAAACGGTTGATATAAATAAAAGTTTGATTTTGGGAATTGGGGGAAGCCCAGGGATGAGGCATTGAGTCCTATCCGATGGGGAAATGGGCAAGCCTGTACTATAAAAAGCACAGGCGAGAGATTAGGAATTGGATGTTAAAACTTAAAGATTCATGGCACTCTGGCAGAATACCAGTCATTATTACCAATAACCAATAATATCAATTCCGGTTACACTCCTTATGATGGGGAGTGGAGATTGGTGCGTGGGGAATGTGGAATTGTGCGACCTTGACTTGATCATTCCCATTCAACAGGAAACGATATAACCAATAGCCCAAAAATTTACTTGGGTTTAGAAAGTCCTGCCAGCGACCAAGTTAGGCTCACCATCATTAAGCGTGCTAGAGCCTTCAAACCATCTTCACCGTGATTTTCAAATGCTTGAGACTCGGTTTGAGAATTATCATTTTCTGGCAAGTCTTGAGTGGCTGATGGTGGTTTTTTCAACTCCGATTTGTCACAAGATACCTCAAGACTGACTTGTGACTGATGATTTTCTTTTTCTCTCATTTTATGAGTCACCTCCTTGAGTTATTGCAAACATAACCCATACTACAAATATAAATTGTTTGTTTCCGGCATTTGGCGATCGAAGTTTTCTTACATGGCGATCGTAATCAGCAAGTGAGGTGATACCCATCACTTAAGTGTTATTTTTACTTACTAGCGATGTTTTCACAAATCTGCTACAGTTAATACCTAATAATCAATTTCACGCTCAGCGACCTCGAATTGAAAGTAAGCCTCGGAAAACTCAGAATAAACTAAGAAAATAAAGGTGTAGAGCTGATGGGAATTTATCTCGATACTGCAATTGTAGCAGAAGCAAAAGAAGCGAGCAAGTTCGGCTGGCTTTCGGGAATTACTACTAATCCAACCCTCCTGGGAAAAAGCGATTTATCTCCAGATGTGACGCTAAAACAACTGGCGAAACTTATTCCGGGTGAAGTGTATTATCAGCTAACCGCATCTGATTTTGATGGCATGGTAGCAGAAGGAAAAGCGGCTTTTGAATTAATTGGACAGCAAACAGTGTTGAAAGTTCCAGCAACGGCGGCTGGTTTTCAAGCAGTAGCGCATTTGTCACCGGAAATTCCTTGCGCGGTGACGGCGATATACAGCGCATCACAAGCTGTTGTCTCAGCAGAAGCGGGGGCTAAATATGCGATCGCCTACGTGAATCGCGCCACCAGACTCCTAGGAGACGGTTTTGCCTTAGTGCGGGATATGGCAAATGTGTTGCAGAGAACTAATACTGAGATTTTGGCAGCTAGCATTAAATCGCCGGAAGAAGCGGTAAAGACTTTATTAGCTGGCGCACATCATTTGACATTGCCTTTTGACCTGTTGCAGGCGATCGCAGTTCACGAACTTTCGCAGCAAACTGTTGATGAATTTGCCAAAAACGGGCGGGGAATTAGTTATTAGATTTTGCAATACAGAAAACTTCCTTAATTCTGGAGCAAGTATCATTCGCTCGCTGACTGTATATATGTTTGGCTATTTTGTCTACTGTGGGCAAGATTGGTTGATAAATATGGCTTTTATGAAGTCAAGGTTATGACTTTTATGAATTGACTTTGAGAGCTGCTTATTGAATAATTTCAATCAACCGCACGGCATCTCCCAACTTCTACTCTTAAATGTCAGGGCTTATGACCATTACTCGCGTCTCAGTTGACTCAGCAGGCAATCAGGCAAACGCCTCCTCCTTCGACATCTCCATCTCAGCCGACGGGCGGTTTGTCGCGTTTACTTCTGATGCCTCCAACCTCGTGCCGGGAGATACTAGCAATAAGCAAGACATCTTCGTGCGCGACTTGTTAACCAACACCACCACCCGCGTGTCCGTAGACTCAGCAGGCAATCAAGGGAACAGTGGCTCGGGTGCTGCTTCCATCTCCGGCGACGGGAGGTTTGTGGCGTTTACTTCTGTTGCTACCAACCTCGTTCCGGGGGATACTAACAATCAGCAAGACATCTTCGTGCGCGACTTGTCAACCAACACCACCACCCTCGTCTCAGCCAGCTCCAACGGCGATCGGGGCAACGGCGACTCCTTCAGGTCCTCCATCTCAGCCAACGGGCGGTTTGTGGTGTTTTCATCTGAGGCCTCCAACCTCGTGCCGGGGGACACCAACAATAGCACCGACATCTTCGTGCGCGACTTGTTAACCAACTCCATCACCCTCGTCTCAGTCGGCTCCACCGGAGATCGGGCGAACGACAGCTCCTACCGCCCCTCCATCTCAGCCGACGGGCGGTTTGTGACCTTTGATTCTGAGGCCTCCAACCTCGTGCCGGGGGACACCAACAATAGCACCGACATCTTCGTGCGCGACTTGTCAACCAACGCCATCACCCTCGTCTCAGTCGGCTCCAGTGGCGAGCGCGGGAACGACAACTCCTTCAATTCCTCCATCTCAGCCAACGGGCGGTTTGTGGCGTTTCATTCTAAGGCTACCAACCTCGTACCGGGAGACACGAACAATAGCCGTGACATCTTCGTGCGCGATTTATTAACCAATACCACCACCCTCATCTCTGTTAGCTCCAGCGGCGAGCGCGGGAACGACGACTCCTTCAACCTCCTATCCCCTGGTGCCATCTCCGCTGACGGACGATTTGTGGTGTTTGAATCTGCTGCCACCAACCTTGTGCCGGGGGACACTAATGGTAACCAAGATATCTTCGTGCGCGACACGCTCGCCAATACCACCACCCGCGTCTCTGTTAACTCAGCAGGCAATGAAGGCAACAGCATCTCCTACATCACTTCCATCTCCGCCAACGGGCAGAAAGTGGGGTTTTCATCTGCTGCCACCAACCTCGTGCCGGGGGACACTAACTTTGACTTTGACATCTTCGTTGTTGACTTAACCAACACTTCGAGCGGCATCAATAACTCTCCAAACCTGATCAACGGCACTCCCAGCAACGACAACCTGACAGGCACGAACGGCAGCGATAATATCAGCGGTTTAGACGGCGATGACACGATCGCCGGCAGACAAGGCAACGATATTCTTATCGGGGGAGGCGGCAGCGATATCCTATTTGGCGGCAAAGGTTTTGACACCCTAAACGGCGGCTTGGGAAACGATATTCTAGTCGGCGGTGCGGGCAACGATGTATTTGTTTTAGGTGCGGGATTGGGAGTTGATACAATCTCTGATTTCACCAAATCTCAAGATACCATTCAATTAATCAATGGCTTGACCTTCGGACAACTATCAATTTCCTCTGGAACTAACGGCACATTAATTAGAGTAGCCAGCAGCGGTGAAGTTTTAGCTTCTTTGACAGGCTTTGCTCCGAACCTCATCGGCTCTGAAGATTTCATCTCAGTCTAGAGATAGATGGTAAACTGGTCATTTGTTAAATCACTTTTGCTCAGAGGAACATCATGATTAAACTTGGCAAACAATCACTCGCATTAGTAGGCACATTTCTTGCCGTTTTGCAACCAGCATTTACCGCTAATTCACAAGAAAGCAACACGGAATTTAGCAAACTTCAATCCTTATTAGAAGCCAAAAAATGGTAAGAAGCCGATCAAGAAACAGTCTCTCTGATCCGCAACAACCCCGCCAATCTGTCTTGTCCGAACCTCCGCGCGATCGATGGGATGTGGATGCAATCGAGCAATGGCAAATATGGATTGACTCCACAGTTAGAGATTTGGCAGAAAGTGGGCGGTTCTAGCTGTCGAACTTGCGAAGGTCAAATTCAAAATTTTAGCAAGCAAGTAGGATGGAATATGAGCTCGCAAGTAAGTCCTATACCAGGGGAGTTTCCAGCCCAGTACCCAACTGTTGCTTCATTAAGTTGGCAAAGTTATGTTGACAGCGATAAAAGCATAACTAGGTAGGGCTTGCCGAAAAAGCCTAAAACCTCGACAGAGAAAGACTTTGAATGGTTTGAACGCTCCGCGTGTGCAAGCTT